>NZ_JAMXXZ010000036.1:0-19258 GCF_024129285.1 Acinetobacter sp. S4397-1 | reverse complement strand
GCGTGCCATTGAAAATGTAGAAATAAAAATAACTCAAAGGAGGATTTTAAGTATTTAAAACCAATTCTTCAAATGAGGACACGCCCTAGAAATAATGCTATAGGGTCTACTCCTTGAGTGTTGTTCATTTTATGTTGTCTGATCTGCTATGAATACTTTTTTTCTTTAGACTTTTAAAGCTGTATTTTTATTCATGATTTCTATATACAATTATATTCAAGTATTTGAAATTACTTCCTAGATATAGTGAATCTTTATGATAAATCATGCTGGTTTTAAAAGCTTTGAGGAAGCAGGTCAAACGGTTTTAAAATACCTGCACACTCGCTTTGGCTTCAATTTATGGATGATCACCCGCACTGAAGGTGATGACTGGATCGTTCTGCAAAGTGAAGATAATGGCTATGGCATTAAACCTGGGCAAGTGTTTCGTTGGGCCGATTCCTTTTGCTCCCAAATGGTACAGGGCAAAGCTCCCCGCATTGCCCCCTACTCACCTGCTATTCCACTATACCGGCAGGCCGCAATAAACAAGCTGGTAGATATACAAGCATATGTAGGCCAGCCGCTTGTAAAAGAAGATGGTTCACTTTTTGGCACACTTTGTGCTATTGATCCACAACCCAAGTCAGAAATGCTTATTGAAGAGGCAGCGATTTTTGAACTATTAGCACAGATGCTGAGTTATATCTTACAAACTGAATTAAGAGAGACACAACAAATACGTAAAGCTGAACATTTTGAAGCTGAGGCCCTTAGTGATTCACTTACTGGTCTGTTTAACCGTCGTGCATGGGACAAACTGCTTGAATTAGAAGAAGAGCGCTGCAAACAATATGGCCATCCTACTGCTATATTAATGATTGATCTTAATGACCTCAAAATTACAAATGATTCTTTAGGACATGCGGCAGGTGATGAACTCATTCAAAGAATGGCTTTAACCTTAAAAGATAATATACGCAGTAATGATATTGTTGCTCGCTTAGGTGGTGATGAGTTTGCAGTACTGAGTATAGAAACCGATTTAGAGAATGCTGAGAAGCTGGTATTAAGAATTCAGCATGCGTTGGTACAAGCTGGTATTAGTGCCGCAATTGGTTTGGCAATGCGAAATCCCCAATCTGGATTATCAGCAGCTGTTTTAGAGGCTGATGAAAAGATGTATCAAGACAAAATCTTAATCAAATCAAATAGAATGGGTTAAAAAAACCGCCTTACGCGGCTTGAGCTTTTAAAAAGCTGCAACCAAAGTGGTACTTGGACCGGGTGGAGAAAGTATGAAAGCTTTTAATTATTATCAATGGTCGCAACATATCTGATGAAGAGTAGTATTTGTGAATGATGTCCTTATGCAGGTGAAGCTTTTTGCTGATCTCCGATACAGTTAGGAACTTACCCAATACCCTATTTTTAGTCATTTCAAATAGGTTTCGAATTGAACTAAGGTAAATAAAGGTCAAAGTATTTTATACTGGCAAATGGTTTTAGGTTTAATATAAATATCTAATGCCTGCCCTGCACTAAGATCTCATACCTTCTCAATCGCCTTGCCTTTTCTAGGCCTCTTATATTCCCCATTGGCAGTCTGGGCGAGAATCATTTGTGCTTTTGTACGTAATGCTATCATTGCAGCTCAACCGTACACAAACTGATGGTTTTTATCATTTCATCGCTCTTGAAGCTTTATATTATTTTCCAGAAAGCGGTTACCATCAAAAATTAAAATTCTATACGAATTACCCTACTAAAGATAAAGAACCCATTATATCTACCCACTTAAATCAGCTGCTAAAACTGGATGAGAGACGGCTTCCTTTCTAATCTAAACAAGCCTTGAATGACTACAGAGAAAAGAAATATTCAATGCTAGAATAAAAAGTCATGTAGATTATAGGTAATCATCATGGAAAGGGTGGTCATTGCAGTAATTCTGGTTATTATCCTGGTATTGCTGGTTATTTTTTATAATCAAAAGAAATAACCTATATGTTTATATCAAGTATATTGAAACATTCATGTAATTTCATAAATCTATGATGTTTCAATAATATAGACAGTATTTAATCGCCTGAAGCCAGCTTTTAGGTTTTTTATTTCTACATAAGTTTAAGCTGTTAAAAAGCCCATGATTCATGGGCTTTTTATTGCTTATTTACGCTGCTCTAAAAGCACTTTGTCAGTGACTTTCCAACCTTTACCGGCAATTTTTTGAACCGTATATTTAAACGTATTGGCTGGCAGGTTATTTCCTCCGTCCTTGCCGCCATAAGTAGCATCAGCATAATCCCGAGAAACAATCTCAAAATGCTTGCTATTGATCTGCTTTACATTACTGATAAATCTAAAGTTAATGTCAACATTGTCGCCAAAAGCTTTGTCATTCTGAACCACAAATGGTCGTGACTTGGAAAGCTTGCTGACTTCAGACATATGGAAAGAACTGCTGCCGTTTCCGCCTTTACAGCCTTTATCGCCACTCCAAAAGATATAGTACTCTGCAATACCAGTCTTTTCGTCTGAGTAAATTGGATAAATATCTTTAATCGATGTTAATTTAGCCGCTTTACCTCTTTCAAAAGAATGCCCGCATGAAGTGGATTCCGCATACTTTTGCGTTACATTTAAAACTTGGTACTTGGCTACTGCATCGGAATCAGCCATCGCCACACTACTCATACCAGTCAGCATTAATGCTGCCATTATTTTTTTTGCAAATCTTTTCAATTTAAATCTCTAAAAAATTGCTACCCTATTCATTCTATATTTTTTGACCATCTATTCAAGTAAGAAAGAAGTATGATTTCAAAACCCTTCATCTCAATAGTGGTTTTTCTTTTCTGTCATGCAAATGCAAAGAAACCATCACTGGTCCATTTAACGAAGTACTATCTTTATATCTGTGACTAAGGGTTAAAGAGAAATTTTATGCAATATATCAGTGGTATTTCTCTTATTGCTTTCATACTTACTGGGCTGTAATTCCTATCCTAAAGAAATGATCAGTCCTGTAGAGAGTAGCGTACCCAGCATTTCCATCCTCACTCCCGCACAGATTCATGACTCACCCTCAGCAGTCCAATGGATTTAATCCTTAAGTTTAAATCGTCAGATAATTTTGAAACTGCGCTGCTGACGGACAACTCAAATAGAACGGTCATGTTGAAAAGAGCGTCTGCTGCGAACGGTGTATTGATGCCTGATGACGAAGGTGTTTCTATTCACTTTAAAAGTGGAGAAGGCCTTGTAGGGTTTGTGAAAGACCGACCTATCCCTATCCAAGAGTTTAAAGAATAGTTATCAAATTCTTGAACAAACCCACCGCATTGGTAGGTTGGTTTTTTAAAGCCTGGAATCAATACATGCGCTCATAAGGGTACAAGCTCTATCAGAGCTTCTTCCACGTCATATTGCTCATCGTATTGCTTCCCTTGGCTTTGCCTTGAACTTTGAGCAAATCTCTTGATTCATTTAATTGAGCATCAATATGGTAGGTTTTCCCATCCTGCGTATTGATCCACACTCCTTTACTGAATTGCTGATCTTTACCATTAGCAACCAGTCCTCTTAATGTTTCCATTCCAAAAAATGGCTGATTTTTTAGTACGCCCACGCATTTGGTACACACTTCACTCATTGGAGCACCTGGCAATGGGTAGTTTTTGGTCACAACGGCACTATACTGTTCTGTTTTAGAATCCTTGCGGATTACAATATCTGAAATATAATATCCAGTACGGTCATCGATGACCTTCCATGTGCCAATTAATGGATCAAAAGGCATGGCAGCTAAGGGGTTAATCATTCCAAGCAGGAGTGCAACAGCACCAATAAATTTAAACTTCATATAGAGACATTTTACAATTAAGTTAAAAAGCACAGAGAGGTGCCGAGTGCGGGAAATTATACCCCCTATTTTTTTAATATAGACAGAAATTTCACTAAAATTATATATATCCAATACATGTAAAAAAACGAATAGTTTGACGAGGCCATATCTGCCAGAATAAACATCGTTTAAATCGGTTCAATAGAACCACTCTAAAATAATTATCCCAAAAAACACTAAACTAGTGTACCCCCTTAGTCACTGGGCACACTTTTATACGGTTACCTTAGTGAGTCGAAATCCGTTTAATAATTAAACGTTTGTCCCAAGGAATAAACCATCAGGGTGATAAGCAATACAACGAATATAGATATAGCTATTTCTGTTTTTGTCATTTGATCTACCCTTATTTAAGGCTGTACCTCCTTTATACAGCGCTTAAATAATATTCTAAATAACAAAATATTACACTTTCATAATTCTTTGCAACAAAATAAAACATACTTTAATTTTAAAATTTAGCTTTCTTTTTTAAGTTTAAGCAAGCTTTATCGACTCTCAGAAACCAATTAAAAAATTGAAAAATATAAAGATATATAGATAAATCATTAAACTAAAACCAGACTTCTTTTAATGACAAACCTGAATACTTGAGATAAGGAACTGTATATTGGCAAACTCGTAGAGTGGTATTAAAGCTATTAAATCTTTTTATTTAAGTAACTTTTGACTCAATTGTGATACCGGAGAAAAGATTTCTTTCTTTGATCTTTTCATTATCCTGAAACTTACAAACACTCTACTTAATTAAAGCCACCAAAGACATTGACCTTTAATAATAAATTAGTTTAAATATTCCCCGTATTATGTGGTTTTTTTATATAAATGGAGAAAGTTTATCCTAAATACTTAAGTCTATTAAATTGACTTAAAGTAAAACCCCATTTAGTTCGAAAATGGGGTTACTGTCTTGTTTTCGACACTTTGAAAGTGAAAGACACTTATATCGTTTCTTTTAAATCAGCACTCTCTTCTTTAACGTCCTCATCATCCATATACTTGATTTCAGTCGCGCCATGTAGACCCAATAAACAGCATATAAATTGGAACATGTATTTCTCCTAACTTTAAAAGCTTGATCATGAGCAGAGCTTTTATGAGTGAAAGATAGTACTCGATATTCAATTATTCTAGAAAAAGTCTTACTAAACTTGCCACCTGCCTCAGATTAATCCTCAAGCATAGGGTAATTAGGTACGTACAGGCTCCTCATCCTGATTTTTTGTTGAGTGATCTTTATCCTTCATCTGACACATTTTGCTCTTACAAGACTTATAGCAGCAACCCACCATTACGCCTATACCAAATGCACAAATACACTTTATCATTGCTCTGTCCTATATTTTCACTAAAACAGCTATATAAATAGCATCTATTCATGTTTCACTCTTGCAGGGATTGTCAGTTTTTATGTTGCCTATGAAAACTTATGTGAAGGCTGCAATTTCAGAAAATGATTCTTTGATAACACGTAATTCAAACAATAAAAATGTATGATTTTCTACTGAGGAATATTATTAAAATTTTGATCTATAGTTGTTTTATTAAATTTTCTCGATAATCTTAAGATAGTAGCGACTTTTAAAAAAATATGGATGCGACTATAGATCATTTTTTATTACTAAACTCTTCATTCAGACGGCTTGTAACTTAAAGATCAGTGTGTATTTGTATATTTCTCTCTATACTTTTCTCAGGACGAATAACAGAATCTGAATAATATGAAACTACCTATATGTTTGAGCACCTTCTTAGTACTCACCTTAACTGGCTGTCAGAAACAGCAGGCAGATGTATCTTCTGAACCAGACCCCACCATTAAAGCACAGTTTGAACAATCAGATAATCGTTTAAGTGCCTATCTGGATCAATTGGATTCTTCTATACTGAGCATTGAAGAGCGCACCCGTATCCTTTGTGAAGATTATCCTAAAGAATATAAAACTTATTATATGCCATCACTGCTTAAACTTGCACCTAAAGAATATACTGAACCGGGCTTGCTGAAGGACTTAGATAATGCCCTGAATTTTTATAAGATTAAAGCCAACATTCAGTGTTAATAAAAAAATGAACAAATAAAGTCCAAATAAAAACCGCCTGAAAAGGCGGTCTTTATTTTGAAAAAGGATAACCTAAATCACATTAGTGCTGCAGATTCTGCTGATCTTATTGATCGCACCAATGTTATTGATTTTGATTACGCTGATTCTGTTGTTCTTGCTGATTACGTTGCGGCTGTTGTTGTTGCTGCTGATTAGGATTTTGCTGTTTTTGGTTCTGTTGCTGCTGATTAGGGTTTTGTTGGTTGTTTCTTTGACCTTGCTGGTTTTGCTGGTCTTGTTGTTGCTGTTGCTGGTTTTGTTGATTCTGTTGATCTTGCTGGTTCTGTTGATTAGTCATGGGTATTCTCCTTAGGTTTCGCTTTAATCAAAAGCCGATATATATATTTTCGACTTGCCCTCTACTCTACTCAGTTTTTAAACTTCGCCAACCCGTAAGCTGTTACATATTAATTCAATGTAAAAAATAGTAATTTAAGTAATTGAAATTTAATTTATAAAGAAACAAAGATTACTTTTTATAATGCAAAAAATACATAATAAAAAATATTAAGCCAAATTTTTTATTCCTTTATAAAAAACAAAAACTTAATAAGGGCTTCTTGTAAAGAAGAAAATAATTTAGGTTTAGATACTGAAACAAAAAGAATATCCATTTTATATAAAATATTTAATTTCAAATACTTAAAAAAATAATGAAATTCATCTATACTATTTTTATAAAGCCTGAAAGAAAAAAATATGTCTATTTTATGCAATTTATTTAAATCTCACACTTACATTAAAACACACTCTATAAAGTAAAAATTTAAAAAGATAGATTTTCCAAATAACAGAAATATATATCTATAAAATAGAAATAGCTTTAGATTTTTATTTTCAAATATAAATAAGGCAATAATATTTATAAAAAAAATCAGGCCTTCTATAAATACCTAAAAGACCTGATGGATGTTGCAGTTATTTATCGTATTGAGCAATCACTTTTACAATAATCGTTTGTGATTCTTCCTGCTCTTCAGCGAGATACAGACGCTTTAACTCTTTACTGGTTACTTTAAAATTCAGATTTTGATAAGAAATAGTAGGGGGAATTTGATCAAAATATTGGCCATCCGCATCAATTTCTTCCTGAAATAAAGGTGTACCCAATTGATAGTCCAGACTTTTTAATACGACATATTTTACTGTAGTTTTCATTCTTACCACCTACTTTTACTCAGCTCTTTATTTTTGTTTTACCATTATTCCTATGAGGAAGAAACTATTAATTGCAGAGATTGCCCAAGCTTTAAACAGTCAGCCCCTAGCTCTTCTTTTAAACTACAAATTTATAAATTTGCAATTTATTTTTACCTTATATCAAAATTAAAGCCCTATTCAGAGTTGATACCCAGCCAGAACCGGTCTAAATTAAACTTAAGCTATCTCTTATCAAAATGTGCACTATGCTTAAAACATGTTGTGAATTACTTGAAGAAAAAGAGATCAAGATCGCCTTCATTGAAAGTGCGAGTTCTGGGTATCTGACCAGTCAATTCTCCATCTGTAAAGGAGAAGGTGCCGAAACTTTACTGGGCGGTTTGGTCTGCTATGACGTCGGTGTCAAAGTCTCGGTACTGGGTCTATCACAGGATCTAATCAATAGTTACACCGCAGAATCTATGCCTGTCACTGTTGCATTGGCTCAGGCAGGCAAAAAAATGTTTCAGAATGCAGACTGGGTGATTGCCTGTACTGGCCTGCTTAAGCCTGGAGGCAGTGCTACACCAGAAAAACCGGAAGGCACGTTTTTTATCGCGATTGATGATGGAGCTCAGGTTCATAAGTTACACTACTATTTGAAAGGTACCCCTCAGCAGCGTTTAAACAAATTAGTAGCAGTTTTGGCACACGATATGATTAATCTGCTCAATCAGTAAGACTTCATTATTTCTACCCTATTTTAAGATAAATTAAGCTTATCCCCACTATAATAAGGTTTGATGAGCAATGAAAATAAAAGCTATCATTTCGGTTTTACTGGTTGGTTTGCCTTGTGCGGCGTTTGCCACAGTGGGCGGACCTCAGAATATTGAAGTCTTAGGGTATGAGGTTAAAGATCAAAAGCTCTACCTGATGCGCCATTATCTGGATGGCCGAGGCCGTTTACCGCAACTGTATTATTATAATTTTAAATCCAAGCAGCCAAACCAGCTGGTGATGGTGAATTCCCTGTATATTAATCCGAAGACCAAACGTATTGATTATGATCAAAGTAGTCAAAAATTTGATCAGGAAATTGCCAAAATCAAGAAGCGTTTAATTCCAGTCATTCCGGTAAAAAAACAGAATATTCGACTTGAATTATTAAAAACCAGCAAAGGCTATGCGCCTGCCTGGTATGATCCACAAGAGAAAGTGCCAAAATGGACCTACCAATATCAAGTAAAATCTGGCTCACAAAAAAGTCCGACTCATCAAGCGGTCAGTTATCAGCAAGGTTTAAAAATCAGCCAGGCCTATAAAGTTCCTAAACAGAATAAAACACTGGTGACAATCAAATATTTGGGTATTCCTTTTGAAACCGGTTATACCATTGAAGACCCGGTACTGTTAAGCCGTTAAGCTTGAATTTAATAAAAATAAAGCCTCTCATGAGGCTTTATTTTTTTAATCAGCAACTCATTATTCAGATCAGGCTGCTGAACTACGCTCTGCAATAGGAATGACTTTTCGCAGCTCTGGACCGGTATAATCTGCGCTTGGACGGATAATACGATTATCCGCACGCTGTTCCATTACATGCGCTGCCCAGCCAGTTATACGTGACATGACGAAAATCGGGGTGAACAGCTTGGTTGGAATCCGCATAAAGTGGTATGCCGAAGCATGAAAGAAATCAGCATTACAGAACAGTTTTTTCTCACGCCACATCACTTCTTCACAACGTACAGAAACCGGATACAATACGGTATCACCCACATCTTTGGCCAGACGCTCAGACCAGACTTTAATAATGGCATTACGCGGATCAGAGTCTTTGTAAATTGCATGTCCGAAACCCATGATTTTTTCTTTACGTTCCAGCATGCCCAGCATTTCGCGTTCAGCTTCTTCTGGAGACTGCCAGTTTTCAATCATGTCCATTGCTGCTTCATTGGCACCACCATGCAAAGGCCCACGCAGGGAACCAATCGCTCCAGTGATACAGGAATGCATATCAGACAGAGTAGAGGCACAGACACGAGCCGTAAAGGTTGAAGCATTAAATTCATGCTCTGCATATAAAATGAGAGACACGTTCATAACCTGCTCATGCAACTCATTGGATTTTTCACCATGCAACAGATGCAGGAATTGTGCGCCGATAGAATCATCATCGGTATTTTCTTCAATATGCACACCATCGTGGCTATAACGATACCAGTAGCAGATGATCGCAGGTAAGGTGGCCAGGATACGATCTGCGACATCCTGCTGCTGTTCGAAGGACTGTTCAGTTTCCAGGTTACCTAGCATGGAAACCCCTGTACGCATGACATCCATAGGATGTGAATCCGCAGGAATACGCTCAAGCACTTCTTTTAGGGCTTGCGGCAAGGCACGTAAAGATTTTAATTTTGCTTTATAGGCTGCTAATTGTTCTGAATCTGGCAATTCACCAAAGAATATTAAATAAGCTACTTCTTCAAACTGACAGTTTTCCGCCAGATCCTGCACGTCATAGCCGCGATAGGTCAGACCTGCACCGCTTTTACCGACGGTTGAAAGTGAGGTTTTCCCTGCCACTTGTCCGCGCAATCCTGCGCCAGTAAGTACTTTTCCTTCAGCCATTGTTTTAATTCTCCTGTTTAAACAGTTTATCTAATGTGTTTTCAAAGCTGTGATAGTCTAAAAATTCGTAAAGCTCTTTTCGTTGTTGCATCTGATCTAAAACATGTACCTGTGTACCATGTTCACGAACGGAGCGCATCACCTCAAGTGCTGCTTTTTGCATGGCGCGCGTTGCAGAAAGTGGATACAAGACCATACGTATGCCCTGCTCGGCCAGCTCTTCCGTCGTATAATATGGCGTATCGCCAAATTCGGTAATATTGGCCAGTACCGGCACCCCTACAGCATCACAAACGGTACGGTACATGGTGATGTCCGTCATGGCTTCGGCAAAAATTGCATCTGCGCCCGCTTCAACACAGGCACAAGCGCGGTCAATAACAGCCTGCAGACCTTCTTTTTGTAGCGCATCGGTACGTGCCATCACCACAAAATTGGAATCGGTTTTGGCATCCGCTGCTGCTTTAATCCGGTCCACCATTTCCTGCTGACTCACAATTTCCTTATTCGGACGGTGGCCGCACCGCTTTTGTGCCACCTGATCTTCAATATGGACCGCCGCTGCACCAGCCGCAATCATCTGTTTAATGCTACGTGAAATATTGAATGCACCGCCCCAGCCTGTATCAATATCAACCAAAAGTGGCGTATCGACACGCTCAGTAATGCGGCGTACATCTTCCAGAACATTATCTAGACTGGTCATTCCAAGATCTGGTAAGCCATAAGAATAGTTTGCTACACCAGCACCAGAGAGATAAATGGCTTTATAACCGACCTGGTTGGCCATCATGGCAGCATAGGCATTTACGGTACCCATAATTTGTAATGGTTTTTCGACTTCAAGTGCTTGTCTAAACTTTAAACCTGCAGACATTTGTTCTGTCATCTTCCCTTCCACAGTTCTGGCTATAATTATTGAAATTTGAGTATACCAATTTGATTGGTGTACACCATTCCATTCTAGAACAAATACTCTAAAACTTTAGTCAAATAATAGGTTTTTATTGCCGACCTGTTTTTCGTGATTGCCATTATTCTTAATAGAGCATGCTGTTAAGAATAATGTTCATCTAAAAATTAAATAAAATGAGCATTACTTCCTCTTTAATAGGAGCATCTCTTAATATATCCAGCACCCTAGCCAAATACACTTCAACACAGCACGCTGTACATATATTTGTTATAATCTCAATATCTACTTCATTCAATTGATTAATTTTTAACCAATATGCAAGACCTTGCTCATCTGGAACCCCTCGCCAAAGATCTGCCGCAAACCAAACGCGGCCATGATCGTTGCATTGCGTTGCTTGTCAGTGCAACCGAGCTTTTTCTGGAGCATAGTTATGATGCAGTCTCACTGGATGATATTGTTCAGCATGCTGGTGGTTCCAAGGCCTCTATTTATAAATATTTTGGCAATAAAGAAGGGCTATTTAAAGCGATCTGTGACTATCGCCGTGAAAAGTTTTTTGAACAAATCAGCATTCCTATTGAATTGATGGCCTTGGATTTTCGTCGTTATTTGGTAGAAACTCTGTTAAATTTTTATCATCAAATTATGACGCCTGAAAATTCGGCATTTATGCGTCTGGTCTTTGAACAGAGTCAGCGTAATCCAGATCTGGCTTTACATATTCATCAACGCGGACCTGTACATGTTCAGACTTCAATTGCCAATGCACTAGAACAGGCAGATGCCAAAGGCGTACTACGTTGTGAAAATCCAATGTATTCGGCTCAGTTATATTTTGGTATTTTACGCAATCTGGAATGGCGTATTCTAATGGGAATTCAGGAAGAAGAGAGTGATGAAGAAATTACCAAGTATATTCATTACTGCGTAGACCGCTTTTTAGAAGGTCATCAAAAAGTCTAGTTTTTTTGCATTTTCCATCTCATATAGTATATTAGCCGATTCCGTATTTTTCTTAACTCACTAACCAACAACTAATTGTTGATCGGATTTTCAGCAATTATTGTGGAGTAACCAATGGCTCTCCGTCACTTTCTCACTTTACGCGATTTATCGACTTTAGAACTCAACCAAATATTGCAACGCGCTATTGAGCTCAAGCGCAAACAGCATAATGATGAAGTTTTCCAACCCTTTGTTGGCAAAGTCATGGGCATGATTTTTGAGAAATCCAGTACCCGTACGCGCGTTTCGTTTGAAGCGGGCATGAGCCAGTTTGGCGGTAGTGCTATTTTTCTGTCATCACGTGATACCCAGTTAGGTCGTGGTGAACCTATTGAAGACTCAGCACGCGTTATTTCCAGCATGCTGGATATCGTAATGATCCGTACTTTTGGTCATGACATCGTTGAGCGCTTTGCTTCTTATTCAAAAGTTCCAGTCATTAATGCGCTGACCGACGATCATCATCCCTGCCAGCTACTGGCTGACATGCAGACCTATCTTGAGCATCGTGGCTCAATTGAAGGTAAAACTGTGGCCTGGATTGGTGATGGCAATAATATGTGCAACTCTTATATCGAAGCGGCGCATATGTGGGGCTTTAAACTGAAAGTCGCCGCGCCTAAAGGTTATGAACCACAAGAGAAATTCCTGTCTGAATTTGCCCATTGTGTCGAGCTGGTAGATACAGCTGAAGATGCGGCGGTCAATGCAGATCTGATTGTCACTGATGTTTGGGCCAGCATGGGCCAGGAAGAAGAACAGAAAATTCGTGAAAAAGCCTTTGCTGATTATCAGGTGAATGAGCGCCTTATGGATCTTGCTCATCCGGACTGTTTGTTTATGCACTGCTTGCCTGCACATCGCGGTGAAGAGATTTCTGAAAATCTGCTTGAGCATAAAAATGCTGTGGTGTGGGATGAAGCCGAAAACCGCCTGCATGCACAAAAAGCACTGGTAGAGTTCTTATTAAATGAGAACCTGAAAAAAGACTAAGATGTATCCTCATCTTCACAAATTAAGCACCAATCTCTGGTGCTTTTTTTGTCTCAGCTCTTATAATCAGGGTTGGGACGATATAAAAAGTGATACAAGCTAATGCAAAAAAAATATTGGGCTTTCGCAGTTATTGCAGGACTCAGCAGTCTGTTCATGCAAGCGAATGCTTCTGAATTTGATCAATATCTGCAAAATAAAGGCATTCTTAACAGTAAGTTCAAAATTCAGAAAAAAGCAGAGCTGAATGAATTGCTGGCAGTACTGAGCGCTGAAGACTCCAAAACCCTACCATTACAGATTGATCAAAATACGGTTATTGAGCAATTGCAACTCACCGCAAATAAAACCAGCCTGAAGGGCATGATCACCACCCCGGACTTTGCTCAGTTTGAGACAGATTTAGGTCGTAAAGAAGTGCAAAAGCTCATTATGAAAAATCTAGTGCAAAGCTGCCCGATTTTCTTTGAGCATGAGTATCAAAAACTAAATCCGTATACCGTACAGCTTGAACTCAGTTCAGAAAAAAATCGCTACACCCTGGAACTTAAACAGAAAGATTGCGGTATCAAATGATTTGCTCATCTGCTGCATAAAATGATTTAGTCTTGCTCTGCATCACGCCATGAATGATGCAGACACTCTTACTTTTTAATAGACTGCAAGATGGAATCAGCTTTGCCCTCAACGCCGATTATCTGCTCTGGCATAATGCCGTTTACTCCCTATCTGAAGATTTAAAACATCAGAAAATGCTGCCTCCACTATTCAAAAAATAAATAGCACTATTTTTCAAGTAAAGGTTCAAAAGGTTTTATACAATTCTTATTTAAAAGGTTGTTTAACGAACCAAACCTTGGGGCTGCAACATAATAATCAGCGCACCTAAAATCACGACCATTCCACCCAGTAAATCCCAGCGAGACAGACTCACCTGATCAACAAAGCGCAACCATATCAAAGCTGAAAAAACATAGATACCCCCATAGGCCGCATAGATACGCCCGGAAGCGGCTGGGTGTAATGTTAATAACCAGACAAAAGCAGCCAACGCCAATGCGGTAGGAAGCCATAACCAGTGGCTTCTCCCCTGATTTAGAATCAGGTAAGGAAAATAACAGCCCAAAATTTCCATAAGCGCCGTGACCAAAAACAGGCAAAACGTGGTGAACAGCTTTGTAACTTGAATATCCATGATTTAACTATTGAACTGTATGATTGAGTTTATTGAAAAATATGAGTGCATGAAAAAAACCCGTGCTTGCACGGGTTTAATTCTTTCTTCAAGCTTAGGCAGGTTCAGCGGTCTGATCTTCAAACACTTCAAGTTTCAAGCCAACTGCTTTACCATCTTCTTTTTTCACGGATACGGCCACATTGCCACCGTTTTCAGCCAGCTCACCAAACAGAATCATTTCTGCCAGCGGCTTCTTCAGATGTTCTTGAATCAGTCGCTGCATTGGACGAGCACCCATTAAACGGTCATAGCCGTGTTCAGCCATCCATTCACGGGCACTGTGATCCACCTCCAGAATGACTTTCTTCTCATCCAGTTGTGCCTGAAGTTCGGTCAGGAACTTATCAACTACATTTTCAATAACTGTAGTTGCCAAAGCTTTAAACTGAATCACGCCGTCCAGACGGTTACGGAATTCAGGTGAGAAGGCTTTCTTCATGGCTTCCTGGTTGTCATTGCTGTTGTCCTGCTCCATAAAACCAATGCTGACACGGGAAATACTTTCTGCGCCAATATTGGTGGTCAGCACCAGAACCACATTCCGGAAGTCCGACTTGCGGCCATTATTATCTGTTAGTGAACCATGATCCATGATCTGCAATAACAGGTTAAATACATCTGGATGAGCCTTTTCAATTTCATCCAGAAGCAGCACACAATGTGGATGCTTGTGAATTGCATCAGTGAGCAGCCCACCCTGATCAAAGCCAACATAGCCCGGAGGTGCACCGATCAGACGAGATACTGCATGACGTTCCATATATTCAGACATATCAAAACGGACCAGCTCTACACCCATTAACTTGGCCAGCTGTTTAGTGACTTCAGTCTTACCTACACCTGTAGGACCTGCAAAAACGAAGCTGCCGACTGGCTTATCCGGAGATTTCAGGCCCGCACGTGACAGTTTAATAGCAGAAGCGAGCGCTTCAATGGCTTCATCCTGACCAAAAACCACACGTTTCAGATCACGTTCCAGATTTTCAAGGACAGTCTTATCATCTTTAGACACTGTTTTCGGCGGAATACGGGCAATCTTGGAAATAATATCCTCAATATTTTCCACCGTAATCAGGCTATTGTCCTGCTCAGCTTTCAGACGGCGCTGTGCACCTGCCTCATCAATTACATCAATCGCCTTATCTGGCAAGAAACGGTCATTGATAAACTTGGCAGACAGTTCTACTGCAGATACCAAGGCCTGATCGTCATACTGAACATGGTGAAAATCTTCAAATTTCGATTTCAGACCACGCAAAATATCAATAGTTTCTGAAATAGAAGGCTCATTCACATCAATTTTCTGGAAACGGCGCGACAAGGCATGATCTTTTTCAAAAACCTGACGATATTCCTGAAAAGTCGTTGAACCGATACAACGCAATGAACCATTTGCCAGTGCCGGTTTGATCAGATTCGAGGCATCCATGGTGCTCCCCATACTCGAGCCTGCACCAATAATCATATGAATTTCATCAATAAACAGGATGGCTTCCGGTTTTTTCTTTAAAGCATTGAGGAGTTGTTTCAGGCGTTTTTCAAAATCACCCCGATATTTGGTTCCTGCGACCAAAGCACCAATATCCAGACTGAATATCTCTGCATTTTCCAGCGGTTTTGGTGCTTTACCGTTCACAATTAGCCAAGCCAGACCCTCCGCAATCGAGGTTTTACCTACGCCCGGGTCACCGACCAATAATGGATTATTTTTACGGCGGCGACATAAAATCTGTGCAGCACGTTCAATTTCTTTTTCACGACCAATTAAAGGGTCTGTTTTGCCACGCTGGGCTTCTACATTCAGATTGGTGGTATAGAGTTCCAGCGGTCCTGAATTCGCAGAAGATGCAGACTCTCCTTCCAACTCTTCAATTTCTTCTTCAGACGGCACATCATCCTTACGTGTGCCGTGCGAAAGATATTGAGTCAAAGTTAAACGATTAATCTGGTGACGTTTCAACAAATAAACAGCAAATGAATCCCGCTCAGAATACATGGCCACCAGAATATCTGCGCCTTCTACCGTCCGGTCACCACCACTGGATTGCACATGGAAAATTGCACGCTGCAAAATACGGTCAAAGCTTTCGGTAGGATGAGGTGCCTGATCGCTATTCTCAGCGAGTTTAGGGGTATGTTGTTCTACGTAATCTTCCAATTCTTTACGCAGCACGATAATGTCCGCGCCACATGCTTTAAGAGCATTAACGGCTGAATCATTATCAAGTAGAGCCAATAATAAATGCTCTACTGTCAGGAATTCATGTCTCTTCTGACGAGCCATGCTGACAGCCAAACGTAGTGATACTTCTAATTGACGACTGAGCATGCAACCCCCTTAGTTTTTAGGCTCAATCTGGCAAAGTAATGGATGACCTTGAGATCGAGCGCAATTGTTAACTTGGTTCGCTTTGGTTTCCGCAATATCCCGTGGATAGACCCCAGCTATACCTTTCCCTTCATAATGTACAGTTAGCATCACTTGAGTTGCTTGGTCAAGATTCATTGCAAAGTATTGTTGTAAAATTTCAATTACAAACTCCATAGGGGTATAATCGTCATTCATCAATACCACTGCATACATCGGTGGACGCTTTAATTCTGGAGGCGCAGTCTGTACTGCAATATCTGAATCACCCTCATGATCGGGTTCAGTGCTTAAACGCGGACTCATATGCCAATCAACAATTCCAGACTGATAAAAAGAATTTTTGACATCACTTAAACACATTTGACGTTTATTGTTTGGCATAAGATTTCTATTTCACACTTAATTTGCATTTGCTTCGGTCTTAGGAATTTCAGACAACACAGTAGACGGACTTTCTACCGCTTTTCCTTGATCCCAGCTAAAACGGCGTGTGACCGGTTTAGAACCCGTCAAGCGCACTTCGATAAATTCTGGTCTAAAGCCTTTGGGCATGGTCCAGCGCCCAGTAAGACGTTCATAGTTTTCAAAATTGAAACTCTTATCCTCCATCGGCACGACCAGAATTTCTGAGCCTTTGATCAGACGCATTTCGACGGAACCGGATACCCGATTTTTGCCTGGACTGACCTGAATCAGATCAAGCTGATATTCAAATGCACTGTCTGGCAAAGGCTTAATGCCAACATGCTGGACAGTCAAGGCCAAACCACCACGCTGACGTAAAATTTCCCGGTAAATTGTACCCAGACTTTCTGCCTGAGCCTGTTCATCCTGGGCTTTGGTCATGGCCAGATAGAGGTCATTGGTATTGCTGACCGCCAGATCTCGTTCCTGAACCGCAGTATTCAAACTTTTATTCATGCTTTCCAGACTGGCTTTCTGCTTTTGTACTACTTCGACCAACTGTTCAGCATCAGCATCAAATCCGACCACAGTCAAACCCTGACGGTGTCCGACCGTATAGCCCAGTAAGCCACTGCCCAACATCAATACTACTGCACCAACAACCAGAGGCGTGCTACCTTTCATCAAAGGTTTTTTTTCATCCGGCTCTTGAGGGATCGTCGCGTTTGAGTCTGTATTCGGCATTTTGATCTCTAATTCGATTTATTCAAAACACACATTTAAATCTAAATCTAAATGTGTGTGAAGTTCTAATACGTTTTTTATGGTAATAAGCCGATATTATTCAAGCCAGCATCTTCTGCAAAACCAAACATCAGGTTCATGTTCTGCACTGCCTGACCTGCTGCACCCTTAACCAGATTGTCTTGAGCGACCAGTATCACCAGCTTGGCCGGCTGTGGCTTATATAAAGCAATCCGTAATTCATTGGCGCCACGTACTGAACGGGTTTCAGGTGAACTGCCGGCCGGCATCACATCTACAAATTTTTCGCCAGCATAGTACTGTTCATATAATGCCTGCAAATCTGCAGCCTGGCCGGCTTCGGTAAGGTCGATATAAATAGTCGACAACATACCGCGGATCATCGGGACAAGATGCGGAACAAACAGGATCTGATCAAATACACCCTGCTGTCCTGAGATATTTTCTAGGGCTTCAACAATTTCCGGGTGATGACGATGACCTGCTACTCCATAAGCCTTGAAGTTATCTGAATTCTCAGAATAAATCATGCCCAGGCTGGCTTTACGGCCTGCACCAGAAACACCTGATTTCGCATCAATAATAATACTCTCAGGCTTCACCAAAACTTCGTTAGCTTGCAAAACTGGTGCCAGACCAAGCTGTACAGTCGTTGGATAACAACCCGGATTTCCAATTACACTGGCTTGTTTGATGTCTTCACGATTCAGCTCAGATAAGCCATATACAGAATTTTTTAACAGTTCTGGACATGCATGCTCCATACCATACCATTTTTCAAACTGGGCAAGATTCTGTAAACGGAAATCTGCTGCCAGATCAATCACTTTGGTATTTTCGGCCACCAGGGCTTCAGCATGCTGCATGGCAACACCATGAGGAGTTGCGAAAAACACCACATCACATGATTTAAGTAAATCCTGACTTAAATCAGAAAATTCAAGATCGGTATGACCGCGTAAGCTCGGGAACATATCATCCACACGACGGCCTGCTTCCGTACGTGATGTAAGTGCTTTCACTTGAACATTTGGATGTCGCAGCAATAGACGTAAAAGTTCAACGCCTGTATAGCCCGTACCGCCTACAATACCCACTGAAATCACGATCTTTACCTCAAAAATATCTGTTTTCTTTATAGCGTAATAGTATGACAGGAAGTTGTGGCTTTCTAAACCATTTTACTCAGGATTGATGCTTTTTTATAATTTTCAGCGGGTTGAGATTTTAAAAGTCTTGAAAGCACATACCGGTTTAATTTCCCTCATTGGTATTTAACTTTTTCCAGCTGCGATAACACAGATAAAGCCCAAAGAAAAATCCTGGCATAGCCAAAAACACAATAGGATCAGCCTGAACCGTAAACGGCGTTAGGCCAATAATGGCAAGCAGTACGGCAAGCGTCGCAAGCCACTTAGGAATTACTCTTTCCCAACTCCAGAGTAGAGCCATGATAAAGAGAATCATCCAGGCCAATACACTAGAGATGAGGACTAAATAACTGGTCCAGTGATAGGAAATCGGATTGTCAGGAGAGAGCATATTCAAGATAAAAAGCATATAGAAAAATAATGCCGGCAAAGACATTAATATAACCAGGAGACTGATGCTAAACCGATTCCAATTCATGTGAATAAATTCTAGTAGTTATGTGTCGATTTTAACCAAAATCTGAAAATGATAAAGTCTTAATTGCTTAGGCTATTAGGGCGTGTCCTCATTTGAAGAATTGGTTTTAAATACTTAAAATCCTCCTTTGAGTTATTTTTATTTCTACATTTTCAATGGCACGCAC
>NZ_JAMXXZ010000035.1:0-21935 GCF_024129285.1 Acinetobacter sp. S4397-1 | reverse complement strand
TCATTGAGATGTGTCATAGTATTCGTCGTTAGAAAACAATTATTATGACATTATTTCAATGAGTTATCTATTTTTGTCGTGTACAGAGATGCAAATTAATAAAATTACGCGAATCTTATTTGTCTCATTTAGCTTGGGCATGGCCAGCTTTGCGCTCCGGGCAAATTCAACTACGCTTAGCGATTCAAACCCTCTCCCTGACCCGGAAAAATCGGCACCCTCGGGCTTACTGAACCAGATTCCACGCCTGATTGATGCCACACCGACTATTCTTCCTGAACAGTCAAGTGACGCGATTGTGCTCGCGACAGAGCAAACAGAAAACAACTCTTGGGCCGACCAGAAACAAAAAACGGTACGAGAATGGGCTGATCGTACCGCTCTCAAAATTGATAACTGGTTTGGTCAGCCCCATCCCGATCAGCCTGCCAAAGCCAGCTTGAGAGTTATCTTGGACAATAGCTGGGATAAATATGAAGATTATGAAATCAAGCCGCGTATCCGTGGAAAAATCAAGTTGCCCACCATGGAGCGTAAACTGAGTCTGGTGTTTGGTGATGATAGTCTGGACAATGAGCTGGACAGCAATGTGGCCATTACCAACGAAAATTTGAGTAATCCCAATAATCACGGCCTGGATACTAAACGTAGCCGGGAAGAAAATACCTCCTTCGCTTTACGCTGGTCCGAATTTTCCGAGCGTCTGCCTTTTGAAACCGATCTGGATCTGGGCCTGCGCTCAGGCGATGACTTATATGCGCGTGCCAAAATCAGTAAACAGTGGACCATGGACAACGATTATTTTTTCTATGCTGAACAGATTTACCGTTATGGAATTCAAAGTGAAAACTACTTAAGAACCAACCTTGAACTGACACATGCCCGTCCAAATCAGGCCTTTCTGTCCAATCAATTCAGCCTGACTTATGCAGATGAGCAAGATGATGATTTAAAATGGGATAACTATCTATTTAGGCAGCATCAGTTCTTCAAGGACAATCGTTTTAGTTATGGAATCTATAGCGGAGGTTATTTAAATGACAATGACCTGCGTCTGAATCGCTGGGGACCTTATCTGTCCTGGAGACAACCTTTTTTACGTGAATGGTTCTTTGTACAAACTGATGTCAACTATTTGAATGATCATCGCGAGAACCGCAGCCATTATCCCGGTGCCTCAGTCCGCCTGGAAGCTTTATTTTAAAATATCCAGCACCTTATCTATTGATGACCCGACAGAACCGAATTTTTAAGGTTACCTCGGCCCCTTAAGACCATGGATTGTAGCCTGATCCTGAGGACAAACTGCTCGCAAAATAAGGCGGTACCCTATTTATTTTAGCGGCATATTTCTTCCTTCCAGCGCTACCCGAGGTCAAATCTCCCCTACATTGAGCTCATCAAACTGGGGTATTTTTCTAGCCGCTCCTGTTGCTCGATCATGCCAGCACTTAAGCTGGCATCGAAACAGAAAATCCCTCCGAAGAGGGATTTTAACCTGATGAACTGATCGACTTAAGCCAGCAACAGGCTGTTAATACGCTTAACGTATTCAGCCGGATCTTCAGGCAGACCACCTTCAGCAATCACGGCCTGATCAAAGATCACATTGGCCAGATCATCAAACTGCTTGGAAGCTTCCAGTTTTTTCACCAATGGATGTTCCGGGTTAATTTCTAGAATTGGCTTGATATCAGGAACCGGCTGGCCTGCATCTTTTAGCATGCGGATCAGCTGCGGTGAGAGTTCGCCTTCTCCGGTGACCAGACAGGCTGGAGAGTCAACCAGACGGGTCGTCACCCGCACTTCTTTGGTCTTGTCTTTGAGTGAATCTGTCAGCTTGTCAACCACAGGCTTAAACTGGGCTGCTGCTGCTTCCAGTGCTTTTTTCTCTTCTGCATCCTGAAGATCACCCAGATCAACTGCGCCTTTAGACACATTTTGCAGCGGTGTACCCTCAAATTCATGCACGAAGTTCATCGCCCATTCATCTACACGTTCGGTCATGAGCAAGACTTCAATGCCTTTTTTCTTGAACACTTCCAGTTGCGGAGAGTTTTTCGCGGCATTCAAGCTATCAGCAGTCACATAATAAATCGCTTTCTGGCCTTCCTTCATAGCGGCTTTATAGTCTGCCAATGAGGTACTTACTTCATCATTATTCGATGTGGCATAACGCAGCAGTTTTAAAATACGGTCGCGGTTCCCCATATCTTCGCCTAAGCCTTCTTTCAGCACGGCGCCAAATTCCTGATAGAAGGTCTTGAATTTTTCCTGATCTTTTTCGTCTTCAGACTTCGCCAAAGCATCGAGTGTGGTCAGGATGCGACGGGTATTGCCTTCACGAATGGTTTTGACATCACGGCTTTCCTGCAGCAACTCACGGCTAACGTTCAATGGCAGATCGGCACTGTCCACCACCCCGTGTACAAAGCGTAAGTAGTTGGGAATCAGGTTATCTGCTTCATCCATAATGAAGACACGTTTTACATACAGCTTGATCCCGGCTTTGGCTTCGCGGGTGAAAATATCATGAGGTGCCTTGCTTGGAATATACAACAGTTGAGTATATTCAGTGCTGCCTTCTACACGGTTATGCGCCCAAGCCAGAGGTGCAGAGAAATCATGCGTCAGGTTTTTATAGAACTCGATATATTGTTCTTCGGTAATTTCAGATTTGTTACGGGTCCATAAAGCACTGGCCGAGTTAATCGCTTCCCATTCATCAGTTTTCACATATTGACCGCCTTGAGCAGTCTCACCTTCAGCAGCCTCTTCTTCCTGCCAGACTTCTTTTCGCATCTGGATTGGCAGGCTGATGTGATCTGAATATTTATTGATAATCTGCTTCACTTTATAGCTTTGCAGATACTCAAGCGCATCTTCCCGCAAATGCAGGATGATATCAGTACCACGGCTTTCTTTGGTGATCTGCTCAACCTCAAATTCACCCGTCCCTCCACTGATCCAGCGTACGCCTTCAGATGTGTCTGCACCCGCACGGCGTGATTCGACCGTGATTTTATCTGCCACAATAAAACCTGAATAGAACCCCACACCAAACTGACCAATCAGCTGGGCATCGGATTTTTGATCACCAGTCAGTTTGGACATAAAGTCTTTGGTGCCTGATTTGGCAATCGTACCCAAGTTATTAATGGCTTCCTGCTGGCTTAAACCGATGCCATTATCCGAAATAGTGATGGTTTTATGGTCTGCATCCAGACTGACACGCACCCGAAGATCAGGATCATTTTCATAATATTCAGGATGATTGATGCCTTCAAAACGTAATTTGTCACAGGCATCAGAAGCATTCGAAATGAGTTCGCGCAGGAAAATTTCAGGATTGGAATACAGGGAGTGCGTTACAAGATGTAGTAACTGGGCCACTTCTGCCTGAAAGCTGTGTTTTTGTGCGCTTGATTCGCTCATTGGTCACTCCTTTTATTTTTAAATACAGATCACAACTGTTGCCAATATGAATGGAGGGAGTTGGCCAATTTTCAATAGAAAAACTTAAATTTTTTCTGCCATAACGCTTTTAGCGCAGTCATTTGCATAAATTTAATTGAATTAGACCTTATCTTAATAAGGTCCCAACCTGTAAATCCGCTCAAAATGCAGATCCAGCTCCTGCTGGCGCATCGTATAAACCTGACTTAAACAGGAAACCGATTCCCGACAGCGATTACGGAATTGCAGCCATTTCACCTGGTCTCTCTGAATTACCGAACGGGTTCCCATCGGCACCAGACGGCGCAAAATATTATAAGTTGTACTCATTTTGACATCGGCATCATTGAGCGAAGTATGCTGACAAATGGCTTTTTCAGTAACTGTCTCGGCTTTATTACAATTAAAACTGGCAGCATGGCTCTCCATGACCATCAGACAGCTTACGATCACAAGACCCTTTAATAAAAAATTCATGTCAATTTTTCTCCTTATTATGAAGTCATATTCAATTAATATTTACTTTATGGATTCTAATATATTTAGATATAGCCAATCTGCTCAATCTTAATTCGTTATAAATCGTTGTTATTTTGAAAAAAAAGCCTCATCAACGATGAGGCTTTTGGAAAAACATATCCGAATTATGAAAGCTTAGAATTTGTAGCTATAACCTAGTGTATAGATTACTGGATCAATATCTAATTTAAAATTTTCGACTGCTGTTTCAACTTTTGGATTAAGGTCTGCATAACGTACATCTGCAAATACACCCCAATTTTTAGCATCTGCGGGTTGAAAGTTAAAACCAATTTGAGCAGCATAGCCAAAGTCCTCTTTAACTTTAACTTTAGTATTCGCTAAATCTCCTGAAGCTTCCTCATCCCAAGGAATAAATGCTGTCGCACCTACACCGATATAGGGGGTGAAAGCAGTTGAATTTTTAAAATTATATTTAGCTGTAATCGTTGGTGGTAAATGTTTTAATTTAACACCTGCTGTTGCTGCACCAGTCACATTTACATCATGGCTAATTGGAGTAGCTAAAAGTAACTCTGCCGAGAAGTTATCATTAAAAAAATATTCTACCGATGGTGTAAAAGCAAGCTCACTATCAGCTTCTACCGTCATAGTATCATTCGCGATCTGTTTGTCTTGAGTTGGAGCAATTGCAGAACCACCTACTTTGACCTGCCACTGGCCAGCCATTGCCGATGCAGAAAGACCCATTAATACAATTAGAGCAGTTTGCTTTAACATTTAAAAACACCCCTTTGGAAGATCAATTATAAAAAACAATCATTAATTAATAATAAACACGAGGAGAATTAATATGCAATAGTGATTATAATACAAAAAAATCAATATTATCTAAGATACTGTTATTTAAATTAATTTATTTTAAATAGACTAAATTGGTTGGTTTTATATTTTCAGATTTTCAATAATAAAAAACAGGATTTTATTCAGACTATAATACTCAGGATTTAATTAAAAAAGACTTAAAGATATATTTAAAATGCATTTTAAAAATTAAAATAAAATCTGCCCTAAATCAATTAGGGCAGATTTAAACCCTTTACAGGATCATAGCGGCAATCCAGCCAAAAATGATTAAAGGGATATTAAAATGGATAAAGGTGGGGATCACACTGTCTTTCATATGATCGTGCTGACCATCCATATTCAGGCCTGAGGTTGGTCCTAAAGTCGAATCTGAGGCTGGAGAACCTGCATCTCCCAGCGCAGCCGCAGTGCCAATAAGAGCAATGGTGGCAGCAGGACTAAAGCCGAACTGGATACACAGCGGCACATAGATGATCGCCAGAATCGGCACAGTCGAAAATGAAGAGCCTATCCCCAAAGTAATCAACAGACCAATCAACAGCATCAAAAAGGCAGCCAGAGCCTGACTGTTACCAATCCAGTTGACCGATGCTTCAACCAGAGCGGGAATCTGGTTCGTCGCGTCAATCACCGCAGCAAAACCTTGTGCAGCAATCATGATAAAGCCGACCAGCGCCATCATGCGCATACCAGTAATAATCACATCATCCGCTTCTTTCCATTTAAAGATACCGGCACAGCTTAAAATCGCCACACCGACCAGACCCGCCAGAATCATTGAATCGGAATATAGCTGTACGGCCAGAGTAGCAACAACAGCCAGGCCTGCCATCCAGATGGTAAATTTTGAAATTTCCGGCTTGACCTGCTGCTCTGCTATTCCCAATTCACCCGAAATACTCTGCTGTTCTTCGACATGAATATCCTGATAATAGCGCGGCTTGCGGTAGCTGATAAACATGGCCACCAGAAGGCCCACAAACATCCCGAAGACCGGGATCGCCATCGCTCTTGGGATCTGATCATAGCTGATCTCAAAACCATAAGGCTTACCAAAAGTATTGATATTCTGACCCAGAATATCATTCAGGAAGATGGCACCAAAACCGACCGGAACCAGCATATAGGTACCGACCAGACCAAAGGTCAGCAGACAGGTAATTAAACGGCGATCCAGACTCAGATGATTAAATACCAGCAATAACGGTGGAATTAGCACCGGAATAAAAGCGATATGTACCGGAATCATATTTTGCGAGAAGATAGCCGAGATCGCGACCGTACAGAAAATCAGATATTTCACCCGGTTTCGGGCCTTGAGGGAGACCTCACCTTTTAAGGTGCTGATCATCTTATAAGCCAGCAAGTCAGGCAGTCCAGAACGTGCCAGAGCGAGGGCAAATGCACCTAAAATACCATAGGCCAGGGCAATTTTGGCGCCTCCACCCAGACCATTGTTAAATGCATCTAAAGTTCCCTGAAGACCCAGGCCTGCCAGCAAACCACCCGTAACAGCACCAATGACCAAGGCAAAAACCACAGGCACACGCGCCAGTGAGAGTCCAAACATGACCCCAATAGCAGCAAGAATTGCGAACATAATGAATTGAAAATAAGAGAAAACGGCTATTTTATCAGAAAATCCGGATAAAAATTCCTCTCCTTATCCTTTCATCAGTCACGATTTTTCGCGCCCTATTTTATTGGCCTGAATCGATTTCTGCTGAATAAACTGGTCAAGATAATGAGCAACTTTCTCTGGCTGGCTGAGAATCGCCCAATGATTGGCTGCCAGTTCGACCCGGGAGAAATCTTCTGCCCAAACCTGTATTTCATCGACTAAATCCGGACCCACAAAGCTGTCATACTGCAGCACGATGGCCTGTACAGGACAAATAGCAAAACGCTGTCTAGGCCGGGTTAAACGGGGTAAAAAATTGGCCCGATACAGATTAATACCATATTTGCCATCTTTGACAATATTCTCATTTAAAGGCAAGTCATGACGATGCTCTAAATGGCTCACGACCTTATTCCAGCGTTGCGGGTTAAAACAGTTCCAGACAGCAGGCGCCAGCCAAGGCAATTGAAAAGCAGCGATATACCAGGACTTGCTGAGCTGCTTTAAAAAATTTGTCCGATTCTGCTTGAATTGCTTCCGCATCCAGAAAGCGGCATGATCCAGACAAGGCCCTGACAAGGTTGTATAAGATAGAATTCGCCCCTTAAATTCAGGGCTGGTGACTGCTTCCCAGGCCTGAATTGAGCCCCAATCGTGTGCTGCCAGATGAAAAGCCTGTCCGGGTAAAACGGAATCGACGATTTCTTGCAAGTCTTGGGCTAAGCGTGACAAACGATAGTCACGAATTTTTTCAGGTACACTGGACTCCCCTGCACCACGCACATCGTAACTCACAATAAAATAGTTCTCGCTTAAACAGGCAATAATCGGCTCCCATACCGCCTGATGATCCGGATAACCATGAATCAGTACCAGAGCGGGCTGCCCGGCCTGCCCCCAAGTCTTGACACATAGGCGTTGCTGATCACTGGTTTGCACCCAATGGGTTGATGTATTCATAGCAAATTCCTTTATTTTTATTGATCATTCTATTTACAAATTGATGTAATTTATCACTGCCAGCGTAGGCGGGTTGTTCTAGTATGCTGAGCTATACAATAAAAATGAATATCAATATGAGCCTGTTTCGAAAAATTCAGCGTTTTCCTTTCATTTCCAAATTTATTCTGAATCACTATCCCCCTTATCGGGGTGCCGGCATTGTGATTGATGAAATGAACTTTGCGGATTATCACCTCCGGGTAAAAATGCCCTTAACTGGCAAGAACCAGAATATCGTGGGGGTCCATTTCGGCGGTAGCCTGTATTCCATGGTGGATCCCTTTTATATGCTACTGCTCATGCACCATTTGGGCTCCAAATATATCGTTTGGGATAAAGAAGCCTGGATTCGTTTTTTGGCTCCAGGCCGTGGCACGGTACATGCCGATATCCGGATTTCTGCAGAAGAAGTGAATGCAATTATTGAGCTGGCAGCCAACCACCAGTCAGTTTATCGTCATTACCAGCTCAATATTTATGATGAGTCTGGTGTACGCATTGCAGAAGTCCAGAAAACAGTTTATATCCGGCGCAAGCAGAGCAAATCCAAACCTCATGCTGAATGATCTGGCCCGAACAAAGCCCAAATAAAATAAAAGCGCCATAAAGGCGCTTTTAGCTCTGCTCAACCGCTGTTTTAACGACGACGTTCCTGTTCGATCGCAGCACCTGCACCGCCACCAATTGCACCGCCAATGGCAGCACCGGCATTTCCACCAAAGATACTTTTACCCACAGCTGAGCCCACTGCCCCACCGACACCACTATAAGTCGCGTTACGGTTCGAGCCACTTTGAGATTTACTTCCTACGGCCGCACCAGCACCACCGCCAATGGCTGCACCAGTACCACCACCTACACTATTACCTACACCACCACCAATAGCACCGCCTAGTGCCGCTGCCCCAATACGTTGTTCAGAGGCACTCATGCTTTCACAACCTGCCAACATCAGGGTAGATAGTGAGGCAATTGCAATCATACTCATATATTTTTTCATGAGATTTGTCCTTTTGGCTATTTCTTACAGCATAGATGATAAGAATGAACTTAAAATCAGTGAAATGTTACTATTACAAGTTCTATTGCTGAAATTTGTAAAGAAAAAGCGTCAACTAATTTAAGGCTTTTAATACAGCAGTAGGGATGACTTATTTTGCTTCTGTCAGCACAACTACATCCTTGGTAGTAGTACCATTCTCCTGAACCACCGCATGAGTAATACTCTCAGTGCTGTTCGGATCTTTGAATTGATCAAGCTGAAGCGTTTTACGCACAGGCTCTTGTCCTTTCTTTAACTCTATCCCTTGAGCATCAATCGCCTTAGCTTCAGCAAGCACGACCCCCTCTTGAGTAACCTTTGATTTTATTTCAATTTTTGAGGTAGGCACAATTATGCTACCCGGCTGAATCACAGGTACAGACATTTTTTGCTCTGAAAATTGGCCAGCCTGGTCTTCCAATACTACATCTCGCGCCACCAGATCTTTACCACCATTTGAGACTTCAAAAATCGTGGCTTCCGTGGTGCGTACAGGTTGCTGACCTTTGATGGTACGAATAATCTGGGTTTTAACAATGGGCACCACACCTTTGTCTTCTAACACAATCGTATTTGGCATCGGTGCAGCCATCGTTTGGCTGGTCACTACAAATACACTGAGAGCCAGCAATTTTTGGATAAGTTTCATAGATGAATTCCCCTAGGTTATATTCGTAAATTATTACGTTAGAAAAATGAAAGAATTTGTGTACTTATATTTTCACTATAGGAAAAATGTGAAATTTATTAAAGCTTAAAGCGAGTTTTGTAACAAAAGGATAAAAAAAGCCACCCGGAGGTGGCTTTTTTTATTTATTTAAAGGACCAATTACAGACCGTTAAATTCATCATTGAATGCTTGGCTTAGCGCTTGATCGACATCAGAGAAGTCATTGTGCAGTTCAAATTCTGCAGCTTCCGCTTCCTGACGACGACGCTCGAGGTGATAAGCCAAACCTGTGCCCGCCGGGATCAGACGACCTACCACTACGTTTTCTTTCAGACCACGTAAATCATCTTCTTTACCGGTTACAGCCGCTTCAGTTAACACACGAGTTGTTTCCTGGAACGATGCAGCAGAGATGAACGAGTCAGTAGACAGCGACGCTTTGGTAATACCCATCAATTGGCGTTCATACTTCGCAGGGAACTTGTTCTGTGCCAGAACAGCTTGGTTCTCTTGCATTACACGGATGAAATCTACTTGCTCACCTTTGATGAAGCTGGTATCGCCACCATCTGTAATATCTACTTTACGCAGCATTTGACGTACGATTACTTCAATATGCTTGTCGTTGATTTTTACACCTTGCAGACGGTATACATCCTGAACTTCGTTCACGATGTAGTTGGTCAACGCCACTTCACCTTTCAGACGTAAAATGTCATGCGGGTTCTGTGGACCATCAGAAATAGTTTCACCACGGTTCACATGCTCGCCTTCGAACACGTTGATTTGACGCCATTTCGGAATCAGCTCTTCATATACTTCAGAGCCATCATCCGGTGTAATTACCAGACGGTTCTTACCTTTGGTTTCTTTACCGAAGCTGACAATACCAGACACTTCTGCAAGGATCGCATGTTCTTTCGGCTTACGCGCTTCGAACAAGTCCGCAACACGTGGCAGACCACCGGTAATATCACGGGTACGTGAAGATTCCTGTGGTACACGACCGATAACATCACCGACACCAATTGTTTCGCCGTCACGGACAGAAAGAATCGTGTTCTGTGGCAGGAAGTAGAACTGCTCGGCACCATCAACAGTATCTAATACCACTGCTGGACGTAAGTCTTTACCAGATACTGGACGTGCAGTCACTGGCAGGATTTCAACAGTAGTCATACCCGTTGCATCATCGGTTTTCGATGTTGCAGTTACACCGTCAGCGATTTGGCTGAAGCGAATCTTACCAGCAACTTCTGTCACCAGTGGATGTGTATGCGGATCCCAAGTCGCCACGATACCGCCTGCTTCCACAGTCTCGCCATCTTTCAGCAAAATAGACGCACCGTATGGCAGTTTATAGCGTTCGCGCTCACGGCCTAAATCATCCGCAATACCGATTTCACCTGAACGTGAAGTCGATACCTGGTGACCTTTGGCATGCTGTACAGTTTTCACGTTGTGGAAACGTACAGTACCTTTGTTACGAACCTGTACGCTGTTCGCAGCAGAAGTTCGGCTTGCCGCACCCCCGACGTGGAAGGTACGCATCGTTAACTGTGTACCCGGCTCACCAATCGATTGAGCAGCCATAACACCTACAGATTCACCTGGATTCACCAGATGACCCCGCGCAAGGTCACGACCATAACACTTCGCACATACACCGAAAGTCGATTCACAAGATACAACTGAACGTACTTTCACTTCGTCGACACCTTGCTCTTCTAGGAAGTTTGCAAGCTTTTCGTCGATCAAAGTGTTACGCGGCAGAATCACATCATCTGAACCGGCTTTCTTCACATCTTCCGCAACCACACGACCCAGAACTCGAGTCCCCAAGTTCTCGATCACGTCACCACCCTGAATGAATGGAGTCATTACCAGACCAGACAAGGTGCCACAATCCGGTTCCGTAATGACCAAGTCTTGTGCAACGTCAACCAGACGACGTGTCAGATAACCCGAGTTCGCAGTTTTCAATGCAGTATCGGCCAAACCTTTACGCGCACCGTGCGTCGAGATGAAGTACTGCAGTACGGTCAAACCTTCACGGAAGTTGGCTTTAATTGGGGTTTCAATGATCGAACCATCCGGTTTCGCCATCAAACCACGCATACCCGCCAACTGACGGATCTGAGCTGCGGAACCACGGGCACCGGAGTCAGACATCATATAGATCGAGTTGAATGATTTCTGTTTCTCGTCTTCACCCTGTTTGTTTTTCACGGTAGTGAATGACAAGTTGTCCATCATCGCTTTGGCAACTTGGTCGTTGGTACGCGCCCAAATATCGACCACTTTGTTATAGCGTTCACCAGCAGTGACGAAACCTTGTTCAAACTGTTGTTCGATTTCACGAACTTCAGCTTCAGCTTTACCAATGATAATTTCTTTTTGTGGCGGAATGACCATGTCTTCCATACCTACAGAAACACCTGAACGCGTCGCTTGACGGAAGCCCAAGTACATCAATTGGTCAGCAAAAATAACAGTATCTTTCAGACCCAGCTTACGGTAGCAAGAGTTGATTAACTTAGAGATGTTCTTTTTGGTCATCTCCACGTTAATTTGCTCAAAGCTTAAACCTTCTGGCACCACTTCCCACAGCAGACAGCGACCAGGCGTGGTATCAACAATAATTGTTTGTTGTTCACGTTCGCCATTTTCATTAATTACAGTCTGGTGTACACGGGCTTTAACACGAGCGTGCAGGTCAACCTGACCTGTTGCCAATGCGCGGTTGACTTCATGCGTATCCGCGAACACCATGCCTTCACCTTTGGCATTCACTGCATCACGAGTGATGTAGTAAAGACCCAAGACCACGTCCTGAGACGGTACGATGATCGGCTCACCGTTGGCTGGAGACAGAATGTTGTTGGTTGACATCATTAACGCACGAGCTTCTAACTGAGCTTCAAGTGTTAATGGAACGTGGACCGCCATCTGGTCACCGTCAAAGTCGGCGTTAAACGCAGCACAGACGAGCGGATGCAGACGGATTGCCTTACCTTCAATCAGAATCGGTTCAAATGCTTGCAGGCCTAAGCGGTGAAGAGTTGGCGCACGGTTCAACATCACTGGATGCTGACGAATCACAGAAGCCAGTACATCCCAAACTTCTGGAGTCTCGCGCTCCACCATTTTCTTCGCAGCTTTAATGGTGGTGGCTTGGCCAGATGCTTGCAGTTTCGCGAAAATAAACGGCTTGAATAATTCAAGAGCCATTTTTTTCGGAAGACCACATTGGTGTAAACGCAGGTTTGGACCAACAGTAATTACCGAACGGCCCGAGTAGTCAACACGCTTACCAAGTAAGTTCTGACGGAAACGACCCTGTTTACCTTTGATCATGTCTGCCAAAGATTTCAATGGACGTTTGTTTGAACCAGTAATGGCACGACCACGACGACCGTTATCTAACAAAGCATCGACAGACTCTTGCAACATACGTTTTTCGTTACGTACGATGATGTCTGGTGCTGCAAGGTCAAGAAGACGTTTCAAACGGTTGTTACGGTTGATCACACGACGGTAAAGATCGTTCAGGTCAGATGTCGCAAAACGACCACCTTCAAGCGGAACCAATGGACGAAGATCAGGTGGAAGTACTGGAAGTACAGTCAGTACCATCCACTCTGGCTTGTTGTTTGACTCTTTAAACGCTTCCATCAATTTCAAACGCTTAGACGCTTTTTTCAGCTTGGTCTCTGACGTTGTGTTTGGAATTTCTTCACGCAGACGTGAAATTTCGTTTTCAAGATCGATGTCTTTCAACAAATCCTGAACAGCTTCTGCACCCATTTTCGCAGTGAATTCATCACCGTGTTCTTCTAGCGCATTGAAGTATTCTTCATCGTTCAGAAGCTGGTATTTCTCAAATGGCGTCATACCTGGGTCAGTGACCACATATGATTCAAAATACAATACACGTTCGATATCACGCAGTGTCATATCTAATAACAGACCGATACGGCTCGGCAGTGATTTCAGGAACCAGATATGCGCAACTGGAGATGCCAGTTCGATGTGACCCATACGCTCACGACGAACTTTAGCAGTAGTTACTTCAACGCCACATTTTTCACAAATGACGCCTTTGTATTTCATACGCTTGTATTTGCCACACAAGCATTCGTAATCTTTAACTGGACCAAAAATTTTGGCACAGAATAAACCATCACGTTCAGGCTTGAACGTACGGTAGTTAATGGTTTCCGGTTTTTTAACTTCACCATGAGACCACGACTTAATCATTTCTGGTGACGCAAGACCAATACGGATGCGGTCAAACTCTACAGGAGCATGACCGTCTGAATCCGTCTTTTTGCGCATGATATCGAGCAAGTCTTTCAATTTTTTTCTCCGTGTGTTGTGGAGATTTTCACTACACAACTGGGTCACAAATATTGTTTTTAACTGAATATCCTCCTTCAGTCCCCCCTTTATTACAGGAGGGAAGCTCCAGAGCGCATTAAGCGCCGGAACTCCCCTTTTTTTAAGGGATCAGGAGGATTAATGGTTATTTAGTCACCATTTTTCAGTTCAATGTTGATACCTAAAGAACGGATCTCTTTGGTCAATACGTTGAACGATTCAGGCATACCTGGATCCATGTAATGGTTACCATCTACAATATTCTTATAGATGCGGGTACGACCTTCAACGTCATCCGACTTCACAGTGAGCATTTCCTGAAGCGTATATGCTGCACCGTATGCCTCTAGCGCCCAGACTTCCATCTCACCGAAACGCTGACCACCGAATTGTGCTTTACCACCCAGTGGCTGCTGTGTAACAAGTGAGTAAGAACCTGTAGAACGTGCATGCATCTTGTCATCCACCAAGTGGTTCAGTTTCAGCATGTACATATAACCTACTGTTACAGGACGGTCAAAACGCTCACCTGTACGGCCATCATAAAGTACAGTTTGACCCGTACGTGACAAGCCAGCCAGCTCCAACAACTCTTTGATCTGACCTTCTTCAGCACCATCAAATACTGGTGTTGCCAAAGGAACACCTGCACGCAGGTTGCCAGAAAGTAACAAGATTTCATCATCGGTTAGGCTATCAAGATCTTCTTGCTTACCACCGACCTTATTGTAAATCTTGTCCAGGAATTCACGCAGCTCGGCAATTTGACGCTGTTCTTTCAGCATCTTGTCGATCTGGTCGCCCAGACCTTTCGCCGCCATACCCAAGTGAGTTTCCAGAATCTGACCTACGTTCATACGAGATGGTACACCGAGCGGGTTCAGTACGATATCAACAGGCACACCGTTGGCATCGTGTGGCATGTCTTCTACCGGCAGGATGTTAGATACTACACCCTTGTTACCGTGACGACCCGCCATCTTATCACCTGGCTGGATACGACGTTTGACCGCCAGATAAACCTTAACAACTTTCAGAACACCCGTTGTGAGTTCATCGCCTGTAGACAGTTTGCGTTTCTTCTCAGCGAATTTCTCATCGATCTCGAGGCTCTTCTCTTTCAAGAACACCTGGATCTGGGTTAAACGTTCTGCAATTGCTTCATCTACCGGCTGGATTTCAAGCAGGTCAACCAGCTCTAAACCAGACAATACATCTTCAGACAGTTTATCGCCGCGTTTAGTGGTACCGCCGCCATTCGATTCCTGACCTTTCAACAGGCGAACAATACGTTCACGTGCCGCTTCTTCAAAGATTTTATATTCTTCTTTCAAATCTTTGCGGTAAGCGTCCAGCTGTGCTTTTTCAATTGCTTGAGCACGGTCGTCTTTTTCCAGACCATCACGTGTAAACACTTGAACATCGATCACGGTACCTTTGGTGCCTGATGGAACGCGGAGTGATGAATCTTTCACATCAGCTGCTTTTTCACCGAAGATTGCACGTAGCAGTTTTTCTTCCGGAGTAAGCTGTGTTTCACCTTTAGGCGTTACTTTACCGACCAGGATATCACCTGCAGTTACTTCAGCACCGATATAAACAATACCAGACTCATCTAGCTTAGACAGAGCCGCTTCACCCACGTTTGGAATATCAGCAGTGATTTCTTCCGCACCCAGTTTGGTATCACGTGCAACACATGATAATTCCTGGATGTGAATAGACGTTAAACGGTCTTCCTGAAGTACACGCTCAGATAGCAAGATCGAGTCTTCGTAGTTGTAACCATTCCAGGTCATGAACGCGACACGCATGTTCTGACCCAGTGCAAGCTCACCACCATCCGTCGAAGGACCATCAGCCAGCACATCACCACGGCCTACTTTATCACCTAGGCTCACCAGAACTTTCTGGTTGATACAGGTGTTCTGGTTCGAACGCGTGTATTTGATCAGGTTGTAAATATCTACACCTGCTTCGCCCGCCACCATTTCGTCTTCATTCACACGAATAACGACACGAGAAGCATCAACAAATTCAATACGGCCACCACGTTTCGCGATCACACATACACCAGAGTCATGTGCTACGTTCGCTTCCATACCGGTACCAACCAGTGGCTTGTCAGCGATTAACGTAGGAACAGCCTGACGCTGCATGTTTGAACCCATCAATGCACGGTTGGCATCATCGTGCTCAAGGAATGGAATCAGTGATGCGGCTACCGAAACGACCTGTTGGGCAGAGACATCCATATGTGTCACTTTTTCTGGTGGAATTCGTACAAATTCACCTTGGTAACGTACAGATACGAACTCTTCAGTCAGGTTACCGTTTTTATCTACTGCAGAGTCAGCCTGTGCAATCACAGTGCCTACTTCTTCAATTGCAGACAGATATTCAACTTCCTCTGTTACACGACCATCCACGACTTTACGGTATGGTGTTTCCAGGAAACCGAAGTTGTTACATTTTGCATAAACTGAAAGCGAGTTGATCAAACCAATGTTTGGACCTTCAGGCGTTTCAATTGGACAGACACGACCATAGTGAGTCTGGTGTACGTCACGCACTTCAAAGCCAGCACGTTCACGTGTCAAACCACCTGGCCCAAGCGCGGATACACGACGCTTGTGGGTAATCTCGGACAACGGGTTGTTCTGGTCCATGAACTGGGACAACTGGCTTGAACCAAAGAATTCCTTGATCGCAGCAGCCACTGGCTTCGCATTGATTAAGTCTTGCGGAGATAGGTTGTCAGTTTCAGCCTGTGATAAACGCTCTTTTACCGCGCGTTCTACACGTACCAGACCTACACGGAACTGGTTCTCAGTCATTTCGCCTACTGAACGCACACGACGGTTACCCAAGTGGTCGATATCGTCGACTTCACCTTTACCGTTACGGATTTCAACCAATGTTTTTAATACATCAGTGATATCTTCGTTCGACAAAATGCCTTCAACTTCACGTGACTTCTGGTCTGTACCGACTTCGTAAGGACGACCCAAACGACGGTTAAACTTCATACGACCTACTGGAGACAGGTCATAACGCTCAGACGAGAAGAACAGGTTATTGAACAGGTTTTCAGCCGCTTCTTTTGTTGGCGGCTCGCCTGGGCGCATCACTTTATAGATTTCAACCAGGGCTTCTTCACGGCCGGTTGTGGTATCTGCACGCAAAGTATCTGCGACGAAAGGACCACGGTCGATATCATTGGTGAACAGAATGTTAAACTGCTTCACACCGCCTTCAGCAATTTTGACCATCACTTCATGGCCAAGTACAGTATTGGCAGCAATCACTTCCCCATCTTTCAGGGCAATGTCTTCAGCCGTAATACGCTCATACAGGTATTCATCAGGAACTGAAAGCTTGGTCAGGCCAGAAGCTTCCATTTGACGAACATGACGCGCGTTGATACGTTTACCTTGTTCAACAATTACTTTGCCATCATTATCAGTGATATCGAACTGAGCCATTTCACCGCGCAGACGCTCAGGAACCAGGTCAATCTGGTAGCTGCCCATATCCAGATATACAGGTACTTTCTCGTAGAACATGTCGAGAATCTGTTCGTTGCTATAACCTAAAGCACGCAGTACGACAGTCGCCAGCAATTTACGACGACGGTCAATACGTACATAGACCAGATCTTTGGCATCAAACTCAAAGTCTAACCATGAGCCACGGTAAGGAATAATACGTGCAGAATAAAGAACCTTACCACTAGAATGAGTCTTGCCTTTATCGTGGTCGAAGAACACACCTGGTGAACGGTGCAATTGCGACACGATGACACGCTCAGTACCATTGATCACAAAAGTACCGTTATCTGTCATCAGTGGCATTTCGCCCATGTAGACTTCTTGTTCACGTACGTCTTTAATAGATTTCGTTTCACGATCTTTCAGGATCAAACGAATTTTTACGCGCATTGGTGCGGCATAAGTTGAGCCACGAAGAATACATTCGCGTACATCAAACTCAGGCTTACCAAGACTATACTCAACAAATTCTAAAGCAGCATTGCCAGAATAACTTTCAATAGGAAAAACTGAACGAAATGCGGCTTGGAGACCGATATCTTCGCGGTTTTTTGGTGATTTGCCATCTTGTAAGAATGTTCTGTACGAGTCGACTTGAATCGCGAGCAAGTACGGAGCATCCATGATGTTAGGCAATTTACCAAAATTCTTACGGATCCGTTTCTTTTCGGTATATGAGTATGCCATCTGGAGTCCTCGGAAAGTGTAAACCAAGCCCGCCTGCAGAACGGACTTAGAAGGAATTACGCCGGCCAATATGGCCACCACTGTTTACAAATGCTGCAATTTTTAGTGGTATTAAAACGCTTAACAATATTTTTTTACCGAAAAATATTGTTAAGCGTTTGTGTACATTATGTTTATTTTTAATTTGTATGATTTTTATATCATGCAAACAAAAATCGAGCCGATTATTGTAACGCAAAAAGGCTGATGACCCAATAGCCATCAGCCAATTTTTGGAGCCGATTACAAAAAACCCGACTCCCTTAAGAAATTACTTAAGTGTAACTGTAGCACCAGCTTCTTCAAGTTTCTTCTTAAGCTCTTCGCCTTCTTCTTTAGAAACAGCTTCTTTGATCACTGAAGGAGCGCCTTCAACTAGATCTTTAGCTTCTTTAAGACCAAGGCCAGTTGCTTCACGAACTGCTTTAATTACAGCAACTTTGTTCGCGCCGAAAGAAGTCAACTCAACGTTGAATTCTGATTGCTCTTCAGCAGCAGCACCAGCAGCGCCAGGAGCAGCAGCAACAGCTACAGCAGCAGCAGAAACGTTGAATTTCTCTTCAAAAGCAGAAATAAGTTCAACAAGTTCAAGAACAGTTTTTTCAGCAACTGCGTTTAGGATTTCTTCGTTAGTTAAAGCCATGAGAATAACTCCAAATGGAAATTGAATGGTGTGTAAATTGATTTAAGCTTATGCAGCTTCTGACTCGTTTTTCTCTTTGAGCGCAGTAATAAGGCGACCCAATTTCGAAATAGGAGCTTGAAGAACGTTTGCAAGCATAGTAAGCGCTTTTTCTTGGTTCGGAAGGTTTGCGATAACGCTAACTTCAGCACCTTCATAAACCTTACCGTCAAATGCAGCAGCTTTAAGTTCAAATGCTTTGTTAGTTTTAGCAAATTCTTCGAACAAACGAGCAGCAGCACCCATGTCGTCTTCAGAAGTTGAGAAAGCCAAGATCGTTGGGCCAACAAGGTTGTCATTCAAGATATTGAATTGAGTATCTTGAAGAGCACGTTTAGCCAAAGTATTACGTACAACACGTGTAGCAACACCCAGTTTACGCGCTTCAACACGTAGAGCAGTTAACTGTCCTACGGTTAAACCTTGATAGTCAGCAACAACAGCAGCATACGCAGTAGAAGCGACTTCAGCGACTTCAGCTACGATCTGTTTTTTGCCTTCGATAAGAAGAGCCATTGTAAAACCTCCTAACGGTGATTTATGTGCTTACGCGAAGCACACTCCCAATTCGTTAACCCATCACTGGACTAACACGCGGAGGATGAACAAATCACACCACCGCGTCTACGCGGGCTGGGCTATTAAGAGCGGAGCATAAAACTCCGCCCGCCCGCGGTCTTTGACGCTGATAAATTTTCATTTATCAATTCAAAGTTTGCCTAAATTATCCCCTCTCCTTGTAGGAGAGGGCTAGGGAGAGGTTTAACCCTCTTCCTGACCTTCTCCCAGAGGGAGAAGGAGACATCTTCAGGGCTTTAAAATTCTTTCTTAATCAGCGAGATTAAGCAGTAACGTTTGCCACATCAACGATCAGACCAGGACCCATAGTTGAGCTCAAAGTGATCTTTTTGATGTATACGCCTTTAGAAGTCGCAGGTTTTAACTTTTTCAAGTCAGCAACCAAAGCTTCAACGTTTTGACGAACCGCTTCAGCAGAGAAACCTACTTGACCGATTGCAGCGTGGATAATACCTGCTTTGTCTACGCGGTAACGTGCTTGACCAGCTTTTGCATTTTTAACTGCAGTGGCTACGTCAGGAGTTACAGTACCCACTTTAGGGTTTGGCATTAAGCCACGTGGACCAAGGATCGTACCCAGCTTACCTACAACGCGCATTGCATCTGGAGCAGCAATCACAACGTCGAAATCAAGGTTACCCGCCTGGATGCTTTCAGCCAGATCGTCGAAACCAACAACGTCTGCGCCTTCAGCTTTAGCCGCTTCAGCAGCAGCACCTTGAGCGAATACAGCTACACGTACAGTTTTACCAGTACCTGCAGGAAGAGTCGTTGCACCACGCACAACCTGGTCAGATTTACGAGGGTCAACACCCAGGTTTACTGCAATATCCAAAGATTCTTTGAATTTAGGAGCTGGAAGGCTCTCTAAAACTGCAACAGCTTCTTCTAGCGTGTAAACCTTGTTCGCTTCTACAGCAGCCACGATCGCTTTTTGACGTTTAGTTAATTTAGCCATGTCTTAAAGCTCCACATCCAAGCCCATAGAACGCGCAGAACCAGCAATGGTACGTACACGTGCGTCTAAATCAGCACCAGTAAGATCTGGTTCTTTAGTAGTCGCAATTTCTTCGATTTGAGCACGAGTCAACTTACCAACTTTAGTTTTGTTAGGTACAGCTGAACCCTTCTGGATACCCGCAGCTTTCTTAAGAAGAATCGCAGCAGGTGGAGTTTTCATGATGAATGTGAACGACTTGTCGTTGTACACAGTGATCACGACTGGAATTGGCAGACCAGCTTCAAGTTTTTGTGTAGCAGCATTGAATTCTTTACAGAATGCCATGATGTTTACACCACGTTGACCTAGTGCAGGACCAATCGGTGGAGATGGATTCGCTTTACCAGCTGGAACTTGCAGCTTGATATAGCCGTCAATCTTCTTAGCCATTTCAAATTACCTCTGGGTACAAACGCCGATGAAGGCTCCCCAACATTTACGCAACGCTACCGTTACAACAACAATGCCCGAGCTTAAAAAAGTCGGGCGCTTTCAACCAAGACCAGCTAGATTGCTTTTTCGACTTGACGAAATTCCAATTCAACTTGAGTTGGTCGGTTAAATACATTAATCGTCAACGTTAAACGTGACTTTTCGTAAAGAACTTCTTCCACCACGCCTTTAAAGTCAGTGAATGGACCGTCAATTACAAGTAATTCTTCGCCTGGTTCAAACATCGTCTTCGGACGAGGTGCTTCACCAGTATTGCGTACACGCGCCAGAATCGCATCAGCTTCTTTTTGCGTAATTGGAGCTGGCTTTTCTGCCGTACCCCCAATAAAGCCAAGGACTTTTGGACACTCTTTTACGATATGCCAAGTATCATCATTCATTTCCATTTCGACCAATACATAGCCTGGAAAGAACTTACGCTCTGATTTACGTTTCTTGCCTTCCTTCATCTCTACCACTTCTTCGGTAGGAACAAGGACTTCACCAAAGCTATCGGCAACAGCGCTACGCTGGATTCGATCATTAAGCGAACGCATCACTTGTTTTTCATAGCCTGAATAGGCATGAATAATGTACCAACGTTTCATAGCTCTCTTACCCGATAATAAACTTCATTAACCAGCCTAAAATATAGTCAAAACACCATAATAAAATGGCTGCTACAACTACAACTACAAGGACATGCCAAGATGTGGTCACGGTCTCTTGTTTGGTAGGCCAGGTTACTCGACGTAACTCGATTCGTGCATCTTTAACAAGACGAACAAAGCCTTTGCCTTGATGGGTGGCGTATAATAAACCGAATGCCACAACGATACAAGCCAAAATTACCCCAACACGCACCCAAATATCATTCGCGGGTGCCCAGTATGCAGGTAAATATTGGTTTACCATCATCGCACCTACCAATAAAATCAAGGCGATAATCCACAGAACCACGTCCAATGGAGAACCTGAACTTACATCTACAGCAGGATTATTTCTTTGAGGAATTGCCGCTTCGCTTAATGCGTCGCGTGATTTATCATTCGACATTTTTGTACTCGTCGTAGGTTTCGCGACTTATTATATGACCAGTTTTGCCGACATCAAGCGTCTTTAAAAAAAACTTGGCAGGCCAGGAGGGACTCGAACCCCCAACATTCGGTTTTGGAGACCGACGCTCTACCAATTGAACTACTGGCCTGTAAAACAAACTGGAGCCTAAACCCCAGCTTGTTTTTACTATTCTATGATTATGCAGTTACTTTAGCAACTACACCAGCACCCACTGTACGACCACCTTCACGGATCGCAAAACGCAGACCTGGGTCCATTGCGATTGGGTGGATCAGTTCTACTGACATCTCAACGTTGTCACCAGGCATAACCATTTCCACACCTTCTTTCAACTGGATCGCACCAGTTACGTCAGTTGTACGGAAAT
>NZ_JAMXXZ010000034.1:0-22939 GCF_024129285.1 Acinetobacter sp. S4397-1 | reverse complement strand
AAAAAGAAGAGTTTAAGGAAATTTTGGCAATTTTAAGAAGGCAGAACCCTGATAGGATAAGGGTTCTGTGAAATTTGTCGTGTACAGAGAAATCATTTGATCGGTATTGGTGTGGATGGTGTTATTACCGATTTGCCAGATGTAGCCAGAAAAGCAATGTCTGAAAATAGAATGGATTTACCTGATCCGATTTATAAAAAATAAGCTGCAGCATTCATTATTTTTAAAACCTCCTGCGGGAGGTTTTATTGAATGAGTTCCAATAAAGCTATTAATTCTGGTTTTGCCTATTTGGCTTGCATAGTACGCCTGAAATTGAGTCCACAGTTAATGATGAAAAAATGAAAGTGTGTCGGGATTATTTGAGAGGAATTAACTAATTCGCAGAAAGTATGGCGCTGTGCAAACCTGTAATTTGCTCTGCTTAGGTCTATGCCAAAGTGTTTTGGATAAAATAAAAAAACCCACTAAATATGTGGGTTCTTTAGGTTTGTGCAGACCTAGATTAAAATTATTTTGTTGCTTCTTGAGTTGCAGCACTTTCGTTGGTTGTAGCTTCAGAAGCGCTAGCTTCTTGAGTAGCGACTTCTGATGCAGGAGCTTCAGTAGGTTGAGCTTCAGCAGCAACAGCAATTGCACAGTTAGCAGAAATTAAAGTAGCTAAAGCAATTTTAGATAAAGTATTCATGTATTTACTCTTACATTAGACAAAAAAATAAGACTAAACCTTAATGAAGAAATTACTTGGAGGGTGTTATTGTTTGTCTTGGTTCTGTAAGAAAACTAAATGAAAAGTAACACAAAATTCTATCCAGTCGTCAAATTTAATAATTTAAGTGAACTCATCTGGAAAATCCGAAGACGAATCTTCGGTATTAATCGTATAGTTTTATATTTTTCGCCAGAGAGATTACAGCATACAAAACCCTGCTAAATATGCATTATTGGCGGGGGATTTTTTTATCGGCAGCGGATAAGGATTAATGGGCAATTTCAAAATTGTGAGTATTCGGTAAAATTAAAACTGGCTTTGTTGCATAAAGATTTAGAAGTCAGAGTTACCCCAAACAGTTCAAATCCAAGACACGACTTGGGTATGAGGTTGACCTAATTCTGTGAATCTGTTGAGAACTGCTAAACGTGTGTGAATTTTATCCACCTGACCAGGAAAGTTTCTAGCCCTTAATTTATCGCTCAATAGTTGGATGCAATGCAGCTTAGTTTCGACCAAGCTGCGGTGATGATACTCAAACTATTTTTTCCCATCGCTCTTCCTAAACGTTTGATGATTTTCAATAATTCATTTCTCTCTCAAGATCCAATTTTTTGTCTTTCTAAGGCTTTACATTTTTTCTTGGAGGAATCATGGCATGTGCTGAACGACAGCATTGAAGTGCTGTGTCAGCATAATTGGATTTCGCCCGTGTTTACCTTATGGCTGGGCCATATCCTTGAGTCTTAGGATCAAACCAGATGGAGAGATTGCCTGGCTTAATTAAAGCTTGGTTATAAGAAGAGCAATGGGTGGTGCGATAGATTGTAGATACTAGCTTCTTGATTGTGAAATGATCGTGTTGAAGAGGCCTTTAAGAGCAGCGGTATGTAACAAAGCCAAGTGCCTCTCACAGACTAATATCGATTAAGACAGAATCTGATATTCAATGACGATTTTTATAGGAAATGGCTTCTGTAATTACATAAAACTGAAAAACATTAAGTTTTATTTAACTGGGAAATGTGGCTATTGCCTGTATAAATATCGAACAGTTTAAAATACGATTAGAATATGAGGCGTGAAGAAAAGTTGAACGTATTGTCTATTTGGTAAATATTTTGAAATTCGCCAGCTACAAAGGGAGAACTTGTACAATGGGTTATCAAAAAATCGTGGTGCCTGCGGATGGGAATAAAATAACAGTCAATGCAGACCTCTCATTAAATGTACCCAACAATCCTATCATTCCTTTTATTGAGGGGGACGGTATTGGTGTAGATATTACCCCGACCATGCAAAAAGTGGTAGATGCTGCCATTTTAAAAGCTTATCGAGGCAAGCGTTCCATTGAGTGGATGGAGGTTTATTGCGGTGAAAAGGCCAACAAGATTTATGGCACCTATATGCCGGAAGAAACCTTTGAAGCGCTACGTGACTATGTAATCTCCATCAAAGGCCCGCTGACTACCCCGGTGGGTGGCGGGATTCGCTCCTTGAATGTTGCATTACGTCAGGAATTAGACCTGTATGTCTGTGTGCGCCCAGTACGCTGGTTTGAAGGCGTACCTTCTCCTGTACAAAATCCTGAATTGACCGATATGGTTATTTTCCGGGAAAACTCCGAAGATATTTATGCGGGTATTGAATGGAAGGCGGACTCACCAGAAGCTAAAAAAGTCATCAAGTTTTTAAAAGAAGAAATGGGCGTGACCAAAATCCGCTTTGAGGAAAATTGCGGAATTGGCATTAAACCGGTATCTAAAGAGGGGACGCAGCGTCTGGTACGTAAGGCCATCCAGTTTGCAATTGACAATAACAAGCCAAGTGTAACGCTGGTGCATAAAGGCAATATCATGAAATATACTGAAGGGGCGTTTAAGGATTGGGGCTATGAAGTCGCGCTAGAGCGCTTTGGCGGTGAACTGCTCGACGGCGGCCCATGGGTAAAAATTAAAAATCCTAAAACAGGTAAAGACATTATTATTAAAGATGTAATTGCAGATGCTTTCCTGCAACAGATTCTGATGCGTCCTGCTGATTATTCCGTAATTGCGACCTTGAACCTGAATGGGGACTATATTTCCGATGCGCTTGCAGCCGAGGTGGGTGGTATCGGTATTGCTCCAGGTGCCAATATTGGCGGTTCGATTGCGGTCTATGAAGCCACGCATGGTACAGCACCTAAATATGCCGGACAGGATAAGGTGAACCCGGGTTCAATCATCCTTTCCGCCGAAATGATGCTCCGTGATATGGGCTGGACTGAGGCAGCCGATCTGATCATCAAGGGGGTTTCTGGTGCGATTGCCGATAAAACTGTGACCTATGATTTTGAACGCCTCATGCCAGATGCTACCTTGTTGCGCTGTTCCGAATTTGGTGATGCCATTATTGACAATATGGATGAATAGGACGCGGCGTACTGTCCTGCAAAGCCCGTATTTAATGCGGGTTTTTTTATAAAGAGAAACTGGAAAATTTAAGTAAATTAAGTTTAAAAAACAAACAAAAGTTAAAACAGGTATCAGCATGAAGTTTTATGTAAAATTTGTAAAAAACTAAAAAAGTACCCACATAATTTCAAGCGTTTAATCGAAGCTATTTTACATTGACGTGTTTAGATACAGCTTGGTGATTGGCTTATTTCATATAAACGTTAGAGTGATGAATGAACTTCCAGTGATAGAGATCTTCTCCAAAGGAGTGTAACTTATGGCAAAAACCAAGGCTAAACATCGTCAAGTCCAGCAAAAGGACAAAAAAGATAATATTCAGAATGACGAGCAACAACAGCAACAGCAACAACCTTCCAAGCCATCTCGTGCGAAAAAGCGTAAATAGATTTCTCTCAACCCTCATTTAAACAACAAAGCCCTCTTGTGAGGGCTTTGTTTTCGTCTTTTGCTTATAAGAATCATCACTCAAAATAACAGACCCGAATATATTGAGATTTTTACTTAAGAGGGGAAACGGAAAACTTGGTATATAAGTAGGAGTGAAAATTATAAAAACCATTATTATGCTATTCAGTTTGGCGGTGCTTTTAATGGCCTGTCAGCCACCCCCTTCAGGTGAGGCTGGAAGCTGGAAGACGCCTTATCTCTATTGGCAGTTGCAGAAAGCGGAACTGGTCGGACCGCTGACCATGCCGGTACAAGGCATTCAACCCGGCCAGATTCAAGATACTTGGGGTGCTGCGCGCAGTGAAGGACGTAAACACCAGGGAATTGATATTTTTGCCAGACGTGGAACAGCTGTGCTGAGTACAACCCAAGGGATTGTTCGCCGTGTGGGAACCAATTCATTGGGTGGAAAAGTCATCTGGATAACTGGGCCGAATTTAAGCCAGCATTATTATGCCCATCTGGAAGATTATGCTGCACACATTCAGGAGGGTGACTGGGTGGAAGCCGGAGAAGTCATTGCTTATGTGGGGAATACGGGCAATGCCAAAAACACTCCACCGCATTTGCATTATGGTATTTACTTTAGCAAGCAAGGCGCCACTAATCCCTATCCCTATTTGCTACCTTCCTCCTGAGCAGCAAGAGAGCGGGTGGATTCATGAGGCTTGAATCGAGCGGGGCGTGTGCACCAGAATAATTGTAGTGCTCCCAACAAAAGCACACACGCAGCCAATACAAATTGCTGATAATAGCTTAAGCCTAAATATTGCAAAGCACTAAAACTAAGGCCACCAATCAGTTGAACAGCAGCAAAACATAGGGTGGCGATACTCCAGAGCTTTTTATAAGCCAGTCCGTACAGCTGTAAAATGGTATAAGAAGTCAAAAACACCACCGCCGGGTTAAGCAGGCCGGTAAAAAAAGAAGAGCCGAAAGTGAGCAGAGAACTCTGTTTTGCTGTTGCCAGTAATATAGCGACAATATACAAGCTGTAAAGAATTTTCAGGGCGCTAAAGTTACCGAATTTTCTCGCCAGTGCGTAGGCCGTTAAGGCACCTAATGCACTTCCTAGGCCATATAAAATCCAGTTAAAGTTAATCCAGAATAAACTGAGTTCGAGCTGATGGCTTAAGTAATCAATCCAGAAAAGTGAATGCGGAATATAGGCAAACGCACTACAGGCGTAAACGGTCAATAGACTATAAAAAACTGAATTTAGAGAATTTTTGGGTAAATTGGTGGCTGCTTGTGTGGACAAATAGGGTTTAAACTGTTGGAGCAATAAACTTAGACATAAACAAATAAACAAAGCAAAACCGCATAAGATGAGCCAGGCAGTCTGGATAGACATCTGATCCAGATAAGGCAGGAACAGGGTGGCGACTAGCACACCTAGGCCAATTCCGCTAAATCCAATAAAGTTGATTTTCAGCCGATCCTGAAGGTCGCAACATTGCGCCACCACACTCGGCGATAAGATCATCAAGAGTCCACCACTGATGCCGGAAATGACACGCCAAGAGATATACCAAATCTCGGAAAATCCTGAAAAAGCACAGCATAGTAAACTGAACACGCCTGCAATGGCTGCCATTTGAATATAATGAGCCATGCTCCGGTCTTGCGGCAGCCGCATGGCTGTAAACGCCCCGATCAGGTAACCGAGCAAATTGGCACTGCCCAGCAGGCTGGCAAAACTTGTCGTCCAGGCAAATGCTTCTCGGGTGCCAGGCAAAAGTGCCGTATAAGAAAAACGCAGGATACCAATGCCGAGGCACATGCTCAGGCAGAGAAACAGACTGAGTTTGATTGTATTTGAGGACATCCATGTGCTCATCAAATTATAATATTTGATCAAAAAATAGCATGAATAGTCGGGTTTGTGGCAAAAATCACCGCTTAAGGAACCCATGGGTTCAGTAAATGGCCTCTAGAGATGCCAGTTTTAAAGAGTTCAGCCACGGTACACAGCGGAAATTTGCTGCAGATATAAAAAAACCGCATAGATATATGCGGTTTTTTTATTGGGCTCTGGAAAATTAACGCATTTTTGCGAAGAAACGGCCCAAGCGGGTGATGGCTTCACGCAGTTCATTTTCAGCTGGCAGGAAGACGACCCGGAAGTGATCTGGGGTTGGCCAGTTAAAGCCCGTACCTTGAACCAGTAAAACTTTCTCGGCACGTAGCAGATCAAGCATCAGTTTTTCATCATCTTCGACTGGGTAGACATTTGGATCAAGTTTCGGGAAGCAGTACATTGCACCTTCAGGTTTGACACAGGAGATACCTGGAATCTCGTTCAGCATTTCCCAGGCAATATTGCGCTGCTCATATAAACGTCCGCCTGGACGGATCAGGTCATTAATTGATTGATAACCGCCGAGCGCCGTTTGAATTGCATATTGTGCCTGATGGTTGGCACAAAGACGCATTGAGGCCAGCATGTCCAGACCTTCGATATAATCCATAGCACGTGATCTGTCACCCGTAATTGCCATCCAGCCAGAACGGTAACCTGCAATACGGTAGGCCTTGGATAAACCGTTAAACGAGATACATAGCTGGTCACCGGCCAGAGCAGCGACAGAAACATGCTCAATCCCGTCATAAATGATTTTGTCGTAAATTTCGTCAGCAAACAGGATCAGGTCATATTTTTTAGCCAGATCTACAATTTGTTGCAGCACATGGCGCGGATAAACTGAACCGGTCGGGTTATTCGGGTTAATAATCACAATACCACGGGTATTTGGCGTGATTTTACTTTCCATATCCGCAATATCCGGATACCAGTGATTTTCTTCATCACATTTATAATGGATGGCTGTACCGCCAGACAGATTGACTGCCGCAGTCCAGAGCGGATAATCCGGCATTGGAATCAGCATTTCATCGCCATCATCCAGCAGGCCTTGCATGGCCATCACAATCAGCTCGGAAACACCATTACCGACATACACATCATTAACGTGCATATCCAGAATGCCTTTCTGCTGATAATACTGGCAAATGGCCTTACGTGCCGGGAAAATCCCTTTAGAGTCGGTATAACCGACTGCATTTGGCAGATTGAGCGCAACATCATTAATAATTTCCTGAGGCGCTTCAAAGCCAAAGGGGGCAGGGTTGCCAATATTTAACTTGATAATTTTATGTCCGGCTTCTTCCATTTCATTGGCCGCTCGTAACACAGGTCCGCGAATGTCGTAGCAAACATGCTCGAGCTTAGAGGATTTTTTGATTTCGCGAGGGGTTGTGTTAGCAATGCCGGACATAATTCCATCCAATTAATTTAGAGTTTAAAACTATAGATTACGCAAATGTCACAATCTATGCTGAAATTTCGCTAGAATTTTTTTCATCTCTAGCGTAAATATGGAAGTACTGAAGCATGACATTGAATGTCAAAGATTTAAAGGAGTTAGTGATGGGAAAACTCAATAAAACCGACCGGGAATGGCAAAGAGAGTTATCACCAGAAGAGTTTCGCATTACTCGCGAGAAAGGAACCGAGCCGGCATTTACCGGAAAATACTGGAATACCAAACAGGATGGCGTGTATGTCTGCCGTTGCTGCGGGACGCCGCTCTTTTCTTCAGAGACAAAATATGACAGCGGCTCTGGTTGGCCAAGTTTCTTTCGTCCGGTAAATAACTCGGCCATTGAAGAAATATCAGATCATTCGCATGGCATGATCAGAACTGAAATTGCCTGTCATCATTGTGACGCACATTTAGGGCATGTTTTTCCAGATGGCCCAGAACCGACAGGTTTACGCTATTGTGTAAACTCAGCCTCTTTAGACTTAAAAACACAAGAAAAAAATGATGAGGAAACCTATCCATGACCAGCATCTATCAGCTTGAAGCTGAATTGTTAGATGGAAAAAATAAAAGCCTTGCAGATTATGAAGGTAAAGTTCTCTTAATCGTGAATACTGCAAGTAAATGCGGTTTTACCCCGCAATTCGCCGGATTAGAAAAACTGTACCAGAAATATAAGGAACAAGGGCTGGAAGTATTGGGTTTTCCGTGTAACCAGTTCGGCGGCCAGGACCCGGGTACGAATGAGCAGATCGGTACATTCTGCCAGAAGAATTACGGAGTATCTTTTCCGATGTTTTCCAAAGTCGATGTAAAAGGTCCGGAAGCTCATGCGATTTTCCGTTATCTGACCAATAATTCTAAAGGCATTCTGGGCAATGGCATTAAATGGAACTTCACCAAATTTCTGATAGGGCGTGATGGCAAAGTATTGAACCGTTTTGCACCCACGACCAAGCCGGAAGATCTGGAAGAAGAGATTCAAAAGGCATTGTGATTGAAATGAAGTCGAAAGCTAAGGCGTAGGGATTCTGACTACAAATATCTAAACTAAAATAAACCTTCATGAAAAAACCCACTTCTGGCAAGTGGGTTTTATTTTGATTGAGGCACTTCAATCAGAGAATCATTTTTAAACGCTGAACCACCTGTTCACACTGGGCAAGGTCAGCAACCAGAGCCAAACGTACATGATTTTCACCCGGATTGCCTTCTGGGGTTTCACGCGACAGATAACGGCCCGGCAGCACCTTGATATGGACTTTTTTCATCAGAGTTTTGGCAAATTCTTCGTCATGATCGACTTTCAGCCAGTAGTAAAAACCGGCATCTGGTTTTTTGAGGGGCAATAAAGTGCCTAGCTCGTTTTGAAACAGGTCAAACTTGGCTCGGTACTGTACCCGGTTTTCTTCCACATGGGTTTCATCATTCCAGGCTGCAATAGAGGCCAGTTGGTGCTGGACCGGCATGGCTGCACCGTGGTAGGTCCGGTACTGTAAATAGGGTTGTAGTAATGCCGCATCACCTGCAATAAAGCCTGAACGTATCCCAGGCAGATTGGAACGCTTAGACAGCGAATGGAAGACCACACAGTTTTTATAATCATCACGGCCAATTTCAGCACAAACTTCCAATAAGCCGGTCGGGGCTTCGTCAAACCAGAGTTCGGAATAACATTCATCTGAGGCAATTACGAAACCGTATTGATCTGAAAGGGAAATCAGCTTTTTAAACTGTTCTTTGGACAGTACCGCACCTGTCGGATTGCCAGGCGTACAAACAAAGAGTAGGGCAGTTTTTTCCCAGACTGCGGCCGGCACAGCGTCAAAATCACCCAAGTAGTCATTTTCTTCGGTACAGTTAATGAAATAAGGCTGGGCACCTGCCAATAAGGTTGCCCCTTCATAAATCTGGTAGAAAGGATTGGGCATGACCACATAAGGGGCATCTTCCCGGTTAATGAGTGCCTGGACAAAGGAAAAAATTGCTTCACGGGTGCCTGAAACTGGCAAAATATGGCTTTCGGCGCTGACTGTATTCAGCTTGAAACGTCGGCTCAGCCAGTTGGCAATACTGGTACGTAACTCGGATAGACCCTTGCTATTTGGATAAGTCGAAAGGTGCTGTAAATTATCAATAATTGCTTGTTTTACAAACTCAGGTGCAGGATGTTTGGGTTCGCCAATAGACAGAGGAATCAGAGGCAGATCCGCGGGCTGAATGCCGGCAAAAAGCTGGTTTAACTTTTCAAAGGGATAAGGATGTAATAAAGACAAGCTGGAGTTCATGCGTGTATTCCCGAGCAAAGGGTTAGTGTTGAGCATTGACCTGATGAGACGCCTCATCCAGAGCCGCTTTGAGCGCAGTTGCAAAGCTAAGCGACTCAGCCTGAGTCATCGGAATTCCATCCTTTTTGGTGACGAAGAAAATATCTTCAGCACGTTCGCCTAGGGTGGCAATCTTGGCAGAGTGAATATCCAGGCCGCGCATCATAAAGAGGCCGCCAATCTTGGCCAGCAGACCCGGCTGATCCAGCGTTGCAATTTCAACCATATTCTGATTCAAGGCCGGGTTTAAAGTAATATCGACCGTATTTTCAATATCAAAATGGCGTAACTGGCGAGGAATACGGCGCTGCATCAGGCCCGGATATTCGTCTGAATGGCTCAAGGCCTCTTTCAGGGCGTCAATGACAGTTGCTTCGCGTTCTGGATCAGTGAGCAGAGTGCCAAAACGGTCCAGCACCACATAGGTATCCAGACTAAAGGCTTTGGTTGCAGTAATAATCCGCGCATCCTGCACATCCAGATTCATGCGGTCCAAAATGGCCACAGTGGTGGCAAACAGGTTCGGCTTGTCTTGAGTATAAATGAAGATCTGGACTGCATCTTGTGCATATTTGCGGTGCGCGCGCATTAATACCAAAGGTGCAGGATTGTCCCCATGCTCCAAAATGGCGCGTGTGTGCCAGGCAATCTCATCGGCTGATTCTTTCAGGAAATAATCATCGCCCAGCTCCTGCCAGACGGTTTCTACATCGTAAAGTGAGAAATCATTAACCAAGAGTTCACTGGCTGCAAACTTGGTATCTTCAATCAGCATTCTATAATCGACCGGGCGGCCCAGACCGGACCGGATGACATCACGGGCATGGGTGTATAGCTGACGCATTAAAGAGGCACGCCAGGTATTCCAGAGTTTTGGATTGGTTGCATTGATATCAGCGACGGTGAGGGTATATAGATAATCCAGATGTTCCATATCTCCCATTTTTTCTGCAAATTCCCGTACTATATCCGGGTCAGAAATGTCTTTTTTCTGTGCAGTAACTGACATGAGCAGATGATTTTGAATCAGCCAGGCAACCAGATTACATTCGCGTTCGGTAAAGCCATGCGTCCGGCAGAACTTGATGGCATCAGCTGCTCCGAGTTCGCTATGGTCACCGCCACGCCCTTTGGCAATGTCATGGAAAATGGCAGCCAGATAGACAATATCGCGGCGGCTGAGACGCTGGAACACAGAGCTGACCACTGGAAAATCTTTGGCAAAACCGGGTTCCTTAAAGCGGTTCAGATTACGCAGTAAGAGCAGAGTATGAGCATCCACGGTATAAATATGGAATAGGTCATATTGCATCAGGCCGGTAATCTGGCCAAAGGCCGGAATATAATTGCCCAGTACGCCATAACGCTTCATCGTTACTAGAGTGTCATACAGGCGATATGGCGAGCGGATAATTGCCATGAAAAGTGCCTGATGAATTGGATTATCGCGAAAAATCTGGTCAATCCGTTTGGCTGCCAGCGTCAGCAGACGCAATGTGCGGGCACGGATACCTTCAATTTCCGGGCGGTTGGCCAGTAAATAAAAAATTTCCAAGATAGCGCTGGGGTTTTCTGAAAAAACTTTGTGATGCTGAACGGCAAGCTTGCCATCGACCAGCTTGAAGTTTTCGTTAATTTCTTCAATTTGACGTTCATACTGCGGTAAACGTGGCGTAATCACCGATTCACTAAAGTAAGCCAGCAACATTTCATTCAGGGTAGATACCTGTTGTGCGCTGCGATAATAGCGCTTCATGAACTGTTCAATCGGATAATTCTGATGATGGCCTTCTTCGCGTACATAACCGAATTTGGCCGCAATTTCCCGCTGATAATCAAACAGCAGGCGGTTTTCATCACGCTTGGTCAGACGGTGCAAATGATGGCGGATTTCCCAGAGAAAGCTTTCTGCCTCTTCAAGTACGGCCAGTTCAAATTCTGAAATAAAACCCAGATGCACCAAGTCATAAATACGGTTGACCCGAAAATGCCGTTTGGCAATCCAGCCAATCTGGTTAATATCCCGGATGCCGCCTGGGGCATTTTTGATGTCTGGTTCCAGATTGCTTTCGGTGTCATTGTGCTGAGCATAGCGCTTATGCTGTTCATTGACCTTGGCATCAAAGAAGGTCTTATCCGTCCAGGTCTGTGAAACAATCCGCCGAGGCCATTTAGACAGGTTTTCATTGCCAATAATCAGACGGGCTTCAATCAGGGAGGTGGCCACTGTTAAGTCACTGCTTGCCTGAGTCACACATTCATTAATCGTACGGACACTGATGCCGGGCTTGAAATTACCCACATCCCAAAGAGAGGAAATAAAGGTCGAAATACGCTGTTCCTGTTCAGGAACAATCTTATTTTCGGACAGGATCATGATGTCGACGTCGGAATAAGGCAGCATTTCGCGGCGACCATAACCCCCTACAGCAAACAGGCTGAGCTCCGTCTGATCCAGCCTGGCATGTTTCCAGAGGAACTGCAAGGCCTCATCAATCAGGTTGGAGCGCGCCAGAATGATGTCACGAATCGACTGTCCATTTTCAAAACATTCCTGCAGCTGATTTTCAACATCGCTACGCCACTGGTTAATGGCCTGAATGTCATGGTTGCTTTGAATATAATTCAGCAAAGGTAAGGTATTGATCATGAACAGGGATCCGTTTGTATTTCAGCTTAATTTTGATGAACGCTAATTTGGTCGGCAGTCTGCTGGGCCAGTTCGCGTGCCTGGTCAATGGTTTCTGCGCGTGCAGTCGCCACACCCATACGACGACGCTTAAAGCCCTCAGGCTTGCCGAACAGGCGCACATCCGTATTCGGATTTGCTAAAGCAAGATTTAAGCCAGAAAATGAAAGATTATGGTCATCTACACCTGCATAAATCACGGCACTGGCTGCAATGCTATGACGTTCGGTGTTGACAGGCAGGCCAAGAATCGCACGGGCATGCAGTTCAAACTCGCTCTGGAATTGTGAAGCTAAGGTGACCAGACCAGTATCATGCGGGCGCGGTGAAACTTCACTAAACCATACTTTGTCACCTTTAATAAAGAGTTCCACACCGAAAATCCCGCAGCCACCCAGTGCTGTTGTGACTTTATGGGCAATGCGTTGCGACTCTTCCAGCGCAGCCGGGCTCATCGGCTGAGGTTGCCAGCTTTCCACATAATCGCCTGAATCCTGACGGTGCCCGATTGGATCACAATAGGATGTTTCGATTACACCAGTTTGCGGATTTTTTGCACATACTGTCAGCAAGGTAATTTCAAAATCAAAATCAATCTGCGACTCAACAATCACTTTACCATGATTGATCCGGCCCCCAGTCTGTGCATGGTCCCAGGCAGCATCTACTTCTGCAAAGCTTTTTACGCGGGACTGACCTTTGCCTGAAGAGGACATCACCGGTTTCACAAAGTTTGGATAACCAATGTCATCACAGGCAGCACGGAACGATTCTAGGGTATCTGCAAAACGATAAGCGGAGGTCGGCAAGCCCAGTTCTTCGGCGGCCAGACGGCGAATACCTTCACGGTTCATGGTCAGGTTCACCGCTTTAGCAGAAGGAATCACCGTTGCAATTTTCTGTTCTTCAATCTCTAGCAGAACTTCGGTGGCAATCGCTTCAATTTCCGGAACAATCAGATGAGGCTGAACTTGCTGAATCAACTGTCTGAGTTCTGTGGCATTTGCCATATTGAGCGTATGAGAATAGTGGGCCACCTGCATGGCAGGCGCGTCCGCATAACGGTCAGCCGCATGGACTTCAACACCCAAACGTTGGAGTGAAATAACCACTTCCTTGCCGAGTTCTCCTGAACCCAGTAAAAGAACTTTATACGCTGAAGCCTGTAGTGGAGTACCAATCGTCACGTTCATGTGTATTATCCATGCTTGATTTTATGGGCTTTTAGCATAGCAGAACTGCGTGTTCAGATAACCCTTGATTCACATAAAATTATGATATTGCCCAGCAGCTTTATTCATAAGGTTCTGATCATTTTATTATGTTGATGTGGGCGCAGGTTTCGGTTGGCTGTTGGGGAAATTTTGCAGGGGATAAATACAGCTTTGAGGATGTGTTTTTCCACTTATAGGATTTGATTGGGCAGAAGACCAAGCAGTACACGTTTTTAAAGTCTGCATGCGCCGAAAATAATATAAGCAGCCTAGCTGTATGGTGATAAAGAGGAGAGCTAAGCCGCTTTCAACACCTGTAAAAAAACATTGCATCATTAAGCAATTGAGTGAAATTTCCTGTCATCACAAAGAAAAAAATCAGAGTATTTCGAATGTAGAGTGGGAAGAGTGGAGGAAATCAGACTCCAAAGACTAATAATTATTTTTAGGACATAAGTGTAGAACCAGCTGGGTTTAAGTCAGCATGGCAATGATTTTATTTTGATCATGTTTTTGAAGATAAATGATAGGAATCAGATCGGCAGCATGGTAATGAACTTCAGTGAAATGACCATTAAAATTTTGTGTATTGATGACACACTCAAAGTAACTGCTCGGGAATTTGTTTTGAAAATAGGTAGAACGTCATCCTGTTTAAGATGAATAAAGACTTTTCATGCTCTGCACAATGATTTTCTTGTTTTTCTTCTGACTTATAAAGCCTTATGCTATTAATAGGATAAGGCTTTATGTGCTTGGATTATTGAATAAAAACTTAAAAAGACACCGGAACATAGGTATAAACCAGACCGTAGGTTAAAGCGGCAATCAAGGTCGCCATGACAATTTTCTTAAATTTAAAATACAGACCACTCAGCACCATGAAGCCTATCAGCATGGCAAAACTTTTATTGGGCGTTTCTAAAAGGGGGGGCAAGGTTGCAACGACCAGCATCGAACTAATTGCAGCAATTCCAATGGAACCCAAGGCAATTTTTAACCATAAGGCACCACGTTTTTGTGAGCCTTGCTGAAATTTTTGAATAACAAAAAATGGTCCAAAGCGGGAAGCAAAGTTGGCAATCCCCACCAGAATTCCGACCAGAATAATTTCGAGATTCATCGAGGGTCTCCTGCATGTTCAGGATCAGGTCTCTGTAAAACATAATGCTTGAATAGGCCAGCAAAAATACCGGAACTGATACCGATAAAAATGGCTGCGGACAGGTCAATAAGATAGCAGGCAACCGCCGAGACAATAATGGTAACTGCCACGACAAAGCTATGTTTCTTCTCAAAGGCTGCCAGCAGGAAACTCAGGAATAAGGCAGGGAGCAGGAAGTCCAGTGCTGCTTGCAAAAATTGCGGTAAATTACTGACTTGATCGGCAAATAAACCGCCCAGAAAAGAACCCAATGCCCATGATAGCCAGCTGAACAGGCTGAGGCCAAGCATCCAGGATTCAGACCATTCCTGACGCCGCTGTGATAGTTTGATCATGCCAGAAGCAAAGACTTCATCGGTCAGACCCCAAGACCAGACAGCTGTTTTTTTCAGGTTCAGACGATCCTGAATCAGGTTTTGCAGGGCAGGGCCATACAACAAGTGACGAATGTCTAAAGCAATGACAGTCAGCGCCGTCATCCAGATAGAAGTACCACTGCCGAGTAACGCAACCACCAGAAACTGACTGGCACCAGCATACATCGAACAGGACAGGAACAGGGCTTCCCAGGCCGTAAAACCGAATTGAGTCGCTGAAACACCGAAAGCAAACGACACCGGCAGATAGGTGAAGATAATCGCCTGGCTGTCTTTTGCACCTTGCCAGAATCCGGCAGGCTGCATTGCGGATGGATTGTGCTCTGTCACGAAACACCTGCAGGAGAGTTGAACAAGAGGTCAAATGAAGATTGTGTATTGTACGCGAATTTACTAGCATAGTGCCGAATTTTTTAAAAAGGCGAGCCTGATATGCTGATGTTTAAGACACGTGCACTGCTGACCGTTTCTTTAATAAGCAGTGTATTGTTGCTGCAAGCTTGTGGAAATGACCATCAGTCGCCTGAACAAGCTCAGATTAAACCTGCACCAAAGCTGACAAATGATGCTACGACCTATGCCAATGCGGCCTGGAAACTGATCAATGAAGTTGACCCTCTGGTGTATAACAGACAGCTTGATCAACTGGAAAAACAGGTACGTGAACCTGCCCGTAAGCTCAGCACCGACTGGCGGATTAATGTCAAAATGACCGACTCGGTGACTGAAGGTAAATACGCATTATGCCGTAAGGCCTTAACCAGTCTGGAAATCTGGGCACGCACTACCCTGGAAAATGGGAGTAGTGTGGCTCAAAAGCAGGCAGATTATGAGCGAGATAAAAAGCAGTGTGAAAATGCAATTGCCAATCCGGCCTTAGGAAATACGAACCCTAAGCAAAAGGGTACCGCAATTGCCGAGATGCAATAAAAAACCAATTATCAATTTAGATTCTTAAAAAAAAGCCAGTCTTCACGACTGGCTTTTTGTTTGAATATTCAAAGATTATTCAAGGAACTTAACAGTCACACCAGACTTTACTTTTTTACCCAGGTCATTGGCATCCCAGTTGGTTAGGCGGATACAACCGTGTGAATAAGATTTGGAAATCAGAGAAGGATTCGGTGTACCGTGAATACCAAATGATTTTTTATTCAAGCCAATCCAGATATTCCCTACCGGGCCGTTTGGACCTGGTGGTAAAGACAGCGGCTTTAAGTTTTTACCCTGAATAAAGTTTGACGGTGAGTAGCTATACCAAGGGTTTGGCGCAACACCAGTAATTTTGTATGTACCCGTTGGTGAAGGGGTGCTGGTGTTCCCGATACTGGCAGGGAATGAACCAATCATTTGATTTTTACTGTTAAATAAGTACAGCTGTTTTGCACCTTTATGCGCCACAATCAAATGAATACCTTCTGGAAGTTCATTACGTACATTTGTTACCAGAATTTTTTGGCCGACTTTGTTAAAGTTCGCATTCGGGTTTAACTTCTGCATGAAGTTTTGATCCATATGGAACTTTTCACTAAGCATTTCTAGCGAGCTGGTGTAATACAAGCCTTTCATTTTTGCCTGTTCAGCGTAATTGGAAGGAATAGACTTGACAAAAGGACCCGCCAGATCTTTTTCAGTGATAGTGTATTCAACAAAAGCAGGCTTGGAACCTTGACGTTCAATCAGTTTATCCCAGGTTTCTTTGGTCAGTACACCTGTAGGCTTAATGCCGTTCATTTGCTGAAAAGACGCGATAGCTTTCAGGGTATTTTTACCGCTGGTTCCATCAATTGCACCTGGTGAAGCATGAGCATTATTCAACATGACATGCGCACGTGCATATACCGGGAACTGACCCGCACCAATATTTTCATACCAGGTGGCGTTATTGAGACCCTCTAGGGTCCACGACGCTTTAGTTGCTGCCGAACTGGCAGTTTTACTGGCGGCTGCAGGTGCAACGCCGCTATCGGCATTTTGGTCTTCAGTATTCTGCAAGGTATTTAAAGCTGCAGATGCTTGATCCAGCTCTTTTTTTTCTTGTGCTGTAATTTGAGCTTCTTCTGTTGGGGCAGTGGTCGTCTGGCGGGTTGCAGGAGCTTGTGCCGCCGAGGACTCAAGTGCCAGAGGATCAATAGGGTCTTGCACTGAAACATCAGTGGCCATTTGCGGGTTCAATGGTTGTTCAGCAGTAGACGCAGCGAAAACAGTACCTGCGAAAATGCAACCTAGACTCACAGCGAGCATTGTGCGAACGAACATGTAACTCAACCTTAATTTACTTCTTTAACTATGTGAAAAAACACTGTAAGTATTACAGAAAAAATGTGTAGATGCAGTAGTTCTTTTGTGTAAATCTATCCCTTGCCATTTCTCATGATCGGTTTTTAAAGTTATGAGAAGTTATTCAAAATGCGGGCTTTTTGTTATGATGGGTTTCATCTTCAAGTATAGATAGGAAAGTGAATGACGACCTTAAAAAATGATCGTTTTCTGCGCGCATTATTACGTGAACCTGTAGATACCACACCTGTGTGGATGATGCGTCAAGCAGGCCGTTATTTACCAGAATATCGTGAAACCCGTGCCCAGGCGGGAGACTTCCTTTCTCTTTGTAAAAATACTGAGTTGGCGTGTGAGGTCACCTTACAGCCTTTACGCCGTTATGATCTGGATGCTGCGATCCTGTTTTCAGACATCTTGACCGTACCCGATGCTTTGGGTTTGGGATTGTATTTTGAAGCGGGTGAAGGTCCAAAGTTTCATAAGACAGTCCGCACCGAGCAGGATGTAGCAAATTTACCTGCATTTAATGCCAAGTCTGACCTGGACTATGTCATGAAGGCGGTATCTACCATCCGTTCGGCCTTGGGGGGGCAGGTGCCGTTAATCGGTTTCTCTGGCAGTCCATGGACGTTGGCCACTTATATGGTTGAAGGTGGTTCGAGCAAAGATTTCCGCTTTACCAAAAACATGATGTATGCCCAGCCTGAAGTCATGCATGCCTTGTTAGAGCGTCTGGCTGATGCAGTGATCGAATATCTGAATGCCCAGATTGACGCAGGTGCCCAGGCCGTACAGATTTTTGACAGCTGGGGCGGGGCGTTGGCGCACCGTGAATATATTGAGTTTTCACTGAATTATATGCAGAAAATTGTGGCTGGCTTGCAGCGTGAGAAAGATGGTCGCAAGATTCCGGTCATCCTGTTCACCAAAGGTGGCGGACAGTGGCTGGAGCCAATGGTTGCTACTGGTGCAGATGCTTTTGGTCTGGACTGGACGACGCCACTGAATGTAGCGCGCCAAACCGTTGCGGGCCGTGCCGCGCTACAAGGTAACCTTGATCCGGCAACTTTGTATGGATCCCATGAGTCGATTGTGAAAGCCACCAAGCTGATGCTGGATGATGCCTATGCCAATGGCGAAAAAACAGGTTATATCGCTAACTTGGGGCATGGTATTACCCAGTGGGTTGATCCTGCCAACCCGACAGCCTTTGTTGATACCGTACATGAGTATAGTGCCAAGTACCTGTAGGATGTAAGCCTTGATTGATTTTATAAAATCAGGGTTTGAATTTACTTATAAGGCAGCTTCGGCTGCCTTATTTGGGATTCTACTGTTGCTCGCCTTTGCCCTGACAGCTTCCATGGGAAGCGAACTGTTGTATGGTTTCTATCGTTACGACTATCTCTTGTTTTTTGCCCTGATGATTCAGGTGGTTCTGCTATATACCAAGCTGGAATCCTGGGCAGAAGCGAAAGTCATTGCGTTGTTTCATATTTTGGCCATGGTGATGGAAATTTTCCTGACCCATCCGGCGATTGGCTCGTGGCATTACCCGCAACCCGCCATTTTTAAAATTCTGACTGTGCCTTTATTTGCCGGATTTATGTATTCGGCTGTCGGAAGCTTCTTTGCGCGCTCCTTACGTCTCTATCAGGTGTCATTTGAGAAATTGCCGAGCTTTGCTAATATGCTGGCGCTGGCGGTTCTGTCCTATATCAACTTTATGAGCAAATTTTTTATTCCGGATTACCGGATGATTTTATTTGCCTGGAGTGTGGTGATTTTCTGGAAAACCAAAATCCGTTTTCAATTGAATCGACATGCTTTTCAGTTGCCGATGTTGCCCGTGCTGCTGCTATTGGCATTTATCATTTGGCTCGCTGAAAATATCAGTACCTTTTATCAGATCTGGCTTTATCCGAGTCAGATTGAACAATGGCATATGGTGGGCTGGGGGAAACTCGGTTCATGGTACTTGCTGCTGCTGCTCAGTCTGGTGCTGGTATTGAAAATTCTCGGGCAACGTCAGCTCGATGGAGCCTGGCATTTAAAAGAACAAGATTGAGCCGGTTGCTGAGAAAGCAACCTGTCGAACTTGAAACAAAATGTTTTGCCTTTAAGCACCGTTGACGTTATTCTAGCCACGGTGTAATAAAAATTACCTAATTGTGAATAATTAAAAACACTTAGATAAACTTTTTGGAGAAGTAATCATGTTGAAAAAACTAGCTTTAGCTGCAGTACTTGCAGTGGGTTCAACTGCAGCATTTGCTGACCGTGATGCAGGTTGTGGTATTGGAAGTCAAGTCTGGGCAGGTCAGTCTGGTAAAGTGCCTAAAATTTTGGCAGCAACGACCAACGGTATTTTTGCTAACCAGTTATTCGGTATCACTTTTGGTACTTTGGGTTGTAGCGGTACCGGTACAGTAACCGCCCAAGTGGTGACATTTACCAATGAAAATGCTGAATCACTCGCGCGTGATATGGCGGTTGGTCAGGGCGAAAGCTTAAACGTATTGGCTGAATTGCTAAATATCAAAACTGAAGATAAAGCACGCTTCTTCGCTATTTCTAAGCAAAACTTTGCTTCAATCTATGCAACTGAAAATGAAACTTCACTAGAAGTATTATCTTCTCTGCAAACTGTCATGGCAAATGACGACGTATTAAAAGCTTACGTTTAATATGTCAAAAACCCTGTCGCTTGACAGGGTTTTTTTCTATCTAAAAATAAATTTCCTGTTCTAATATGAAATCTTGCGTTGCCCTTATAATCCTTGCTGCACTGTCTACACTAAGTTGTCCATCCTTTGCCAGTCCGGCAGATCCATTTATTCAACAGGCTCAAATTAATAAGCTGGCTCAAGATATCACTTGGCAACGTTTGATGTACGCTGATGCCAAACAGCATAGCGAAGTGAGCTATTCAGGCTATTTCTATCATGAACAGGGTGCCCAAAATCTGGAACTGGAATTGGCCAGTAATGTTCAGGCACTGTTTCAAACGGCTGAACCTGATCAATCTATTCGTTGCCGTTTCCCGGCGCGGAGCCAGTTTCTCATTGAAAGCTTAAAGATACCTCATGCTGCTTTACCAGAAGTGGCTTGCCCTGAGTTGAATCAGTGGCTGACCGAAATTAAACCGTATAAAGCGACGCTGATTTATGCCACCGACTTTATGGGCAATCCCAGCTCAATGTTCGGACATACTTTGCTGCGTTTGGACCCTAAAGATCAGCAACAGCTAAATCTGGTGTCTTATGCGGTGAACTATGCGGCCACCATCGAAGGTGAGCAAAGCTGGTCTTATGCCTGGAAAGGTTTAACCGGGCAGTATCCAGGTGAATATTCCCTGATGCCGTATTATCGTAAAGTTAAAGAATATGGGGATTTCGAAAGTCGCGACCTTTGGGAATATGAACTGGCTTTAAGTGCGGAAGAAACCAGATTTCTGGTCCAGCATATTTGGGAAATGAAACATGTACAATTTCCCTATTATTTTATTCAGGACAATTGTGCTTACCGTTTATTAGGCTTAATTGATCTGGTACGCCCACACGCCAATTTGCAGCAGCAGTTTAAGGCAGTCTCCATTCCGCTTGAGACTATTAAAGCCTTGGATGATGAACAGCTGATCAAAGACGTGGTATATCGTCCTGCTCTGGAAACCCAGTTACTGGCACAGGCCAGACAGCATGGTCACAAGCTGGCAAAAGTAGCCCATCAAATTGCCATGTCTGAACCGTGGGAACATGGTCAGATACTCGAATCTTACTCAGCTGAAAACCAGGCCAAGATTCTGGAAATGGCCTATGACGACTTGTATCTGCATTTTCTCGCCCGAAAAATTGATCCTCAAGTGGCGCAGCCACGTTTAAGGCAGATTCTGGTGCAACGAAGCCAGTTGGCCCTTGAGAAGCAACGCCTGAATGTCGCCGTACCCAAGACCAATCCTGTGCAAGCGCATGATGCACGTCATCTTTCTTTTAAAGCTGGTGAGGTTCAAGGCCAGACCTTTGTCGAGATCGGTCATCGTCAAGCTTATCATGACCTGATTGATCCACAAGGAGGATTGCGTACCGGAACCCAACTGCTGTTTTTGGATGGTGCTCTGCAATATCGCCAGGATCGGTTGAAGCTGAAGCATCTGGATCTATTAACCGTCAATTCCTATAACCCGATTCATGCTTTTAAAACACCCTTATCCTGGGGATTTAACTTGGGCTGGCAACAAGAAGCTCTGAATTCAGCGGGCCATTTTAGTCGTGAAAGCCAGCATGGGGTCGCTAACTTAAACGTGCAGGCCGGTTATAGCTGGGCCAATGCAACACGTGAACATCTATGTTATACACAGCTACAAAATCATTTACAGGCAGGCAAAGCCCTGGATCAAGGTTGGCGTGTAGGAGCTGGTCCGACCATCGGCTGTCAGAATGTCTGGAATGAGCAGCTCAATAGTCTGATACAAGTAGAATTGCCATATTGGGAAGATTCACATCAATGGCAGCTGAAATTGAAGACCCAATTTCAGTATACCTGGACCCTACAATATGCAATTCGGGGGGCTTGGGAATATCAGCGACAAAACCATCAAGATTGGGAACAGTGGAGTCTGAGCCTGATCCGTTATTTCTAGAGAATAAAAATTGAGTTGGCTATTCTAACTTTTGACCTGAGCTTAAAATATAGGCGGTATTATTATAGGGGTGGTTTGGTTATTTTGTTAACTTGATCACTATTATTTAAATAATGGTGATAACATTCATACTATAATGTATAAATTGTATTGTATTTATTAAATAATGTCATTGAAAATTGCAAATATCAGGAACTCCATCCTATGAATAATGAAAATATGGCAATGCTGGCTGAGCAGTGGGAACAGATAGGTCAAAATTATTCATCTGATGCTTTATTACAAGCCTTACAGTTTGTTCAGGAGCATTCGGTTGTTCTGGTGGATGAGTTTTATAAAAATATGCTGCTCGAAAAAGAATCTGCACAATTTTTAACAGATAAACTGGTCCAGCAGCGCTTGCATACGACCTTAATCCAATGGTTATCGGAAAGTTTTAGTGTTCCGGTAAATAAGGATTATATGCAAGCGGTACAAAGACAGGCGATGGTCGGCCATGTCCATGCGCGTATTGGTATTCCTGCCTGGCTCATTATGCGCGGTGTGCGTGAAATCCAGTATATGGTCTTTCAATTATTGGGTTTAAACCCATCTGCCCCTGCTTTTACCACCTGTAGCTATATTATAGAAGTCATGGGATTTGCTACAGAAATTATGTGCCGCTCCTATGAGGTCAAAACAGTAGCGAATCAGGAAATCAAGCATAGCTATCGTGTATTTTCTGCGATGCAGGATGTTGCAGTACAAAAAGACAAGCAGCGCAGTGCCTTGCTGGACTGGGAAAATGATTTGATGTTCAAGGTGTTTTCAGGCACTGGCCCGTTCAGACATCCGATGTTGTCCAAGTCTGAATTTGGACTTTGGTTTATTCATAAGGCAGCCTATGCTTTTGCGGAGTCAGATCAGGTCGATCTGGTCATCAAGCGGATTTATCAGGTTGATGAAGTGAATAAAGCTGTAGGGGAATGTACAGAAAACACTAACATGCTGGGGTCGATTCAACACATCCGTGATATTAACCGTGAAATCCAGCATCTGGTAGACCAATTGTTTCAGGTGGCTGATTATATTGAAGCCGGGAATGATTCATTGACTCAGCTGCTCAATCGCCGTTATTTAAATACGATTATTTCTCGTGAAATCAGCTACTCACGGCAAAACCAGACGCCTTTGTCCCTATTGGCAATTGATGCCGACTTTTTTAAAAATATGGTGGTGTTCTAAAAAGTATGCTGGCATCAGACATAGCCATAATTGACATAGAAGAATACCAAATCAAACACCTTAAAGTGGTTATCAAA
>NZ_JAMXXZ010000033.1:0-23129 GCF_024129285.1 Acinetobacter sp. S4397-1 | reverse complement strand
CTCATTGAGATGTGTCATAGTATTCGTCGTTAGAAAACAATTATTATGACATTATTTCAATGAGTTATCTATTTTTGTCGTGTACAGAGATCTCTGATATAAAAATTATAATGCTGAACTTTGGAAAAATTCGCATCGAAGTCAATTTAGAAGATCAAACTCCAACACTGTGATCAAGCTTCCACCCTGATCGAATGATATTTTAGAGTAACTGCCCTCGCTTAAGTCTGGACTGTTGTTTGTAAAGACAATAAAAAAACCGAGGTAAAATCCTCGGTTTTTATTTAGCTATATTCAGATTTAGAATACACCCTGTGCAAGCATCGCATCCGCTACTTTAACGAAGCCGGCAATATTTGCACCATTTACATAGTTCACAGTGCCATCTTCTTGCATACCGAATTTCACACAGTTACGATGAATTTCTTTCATGATTGCATGCAAGCGCTCATCGACTTCTTCAAATGTCCAACCTAAACGTAAAGCGTTTTGAGACATTTCCAAGCCGGAAGTGGCCACACCACCTGCATTTGAAGCTTTACCTGGCGCATAAAGAATTTTCGCTTCAACGAACTTCTCAACCGCTTCCAGCGTGGAAGGCATATTTGCACCTTCCGCCACACAGATCACGCCATTTGCTAGCAGAGCTTCAGCATCAGACTCATCCAGCTCATTTTGAGTGGCACATGGAAGCGCAATATCACACTTGATGGACCAAGGACGCTTACCCTCCAGATACTCAAAACCATGCTTGGAAGCAAATTCGGAAATACGGCCACGTTTTACGTTTTTCAGTTCCATCACTTCAGCCAACAAGGCATCCGTAAAGCCGTCTTTAATGTATACCGTACCCCCCGAGTCAGAGAGTGAAACAACTTTAGCACCCAAATACATCGCTTTTTCAGCGGCATACTGTGCAACGTTACCTGAACCTGAAATGGTCACCACTTTATCTTTGAAGCTTTCGCTACAGCTCTTAAGCATTTCCTCAGCGAAATACACAGCTCCGTAGCCTGTTGCTTCTGGACGAGCCAGTGAGCCACCGAAAGTCAGACCCTTACCGGTGAATACACATGAAGTGTCATTGCTGAGCTTCTTCATCATACCCGCCATATAGCCCACTTCACGACCGCCTACACCAATATCGCCCGCAGGAATATCGGTGTCCGACCCTAAATGACGGTATAACTCAATCATCAGAGACTGGCAGAAACGCATGATTTCCCCTTCTGACTTGCCCTTAGGATCAAAGTCGGAACCACCTTTACCACCGCCCATAGGCAATGTAGTCAGGGCATTTTTAAATGTTTGTTCAAAGCCCAAGAATTTCAGGATAGACAGGTTCACCGATGGGTGAAAACGCATGCCACCTTTAAATGGACCAATCGCTGAGTTATATTGCACGCGAAAAGCACGGTTGACATGGGTTTGACCTTGGTCATCCACCCAGGCAACACGGAACTGGATCACGCGCTCTGGTTCAACTAGACGTTCAAGCAAACCGTGGGCTGCGTATTGTGGATTTTTCTCGATAAATGGCCACAAGCTGGTCATCACTTCTTCAATCGCTTGAAGAAACTCTGGTTGATGTGCATCACGTGATTTTACGTAATCTAGGAACTCATTAAGTGTGTTGTATTTCAACGCTTAATCCTCAGCAGAAAATGGATCAAAATTGGTCAAATTTACAATCAATGTTAAATTTTGGCGCAAAATATTAAATATCTTTTGTAACTAATCTACAATACTTTTTTGAAAAAATCTTTAAAATTAATTTGATAACAAATATTTATACACATTATAAAAATTTTTCCTTTGTCAGAAAATGCTAATTGAGTCCATCCAGAATTCTGCCTTTATGTCTAAAAAACAAGGCACTAAATGCTAAAAAATCCTGCCCATCATGTGACTTTAAATTTATGTTAAAATTGAAAAAACGACATATTTTGTTTCACTTATACTAAAGCTCAAGCAAGAGCTGCTCTGGTTATTCATGACTTCGCAAATTTCTCTCATCCAGTCCATTGATGCTTTACTGCCCCAAACCCAATGTGGTTTATGTGGTCATCGTGATGGTTGCTTACCTTATGCCCAATCTATTGTTGAGGGTGAAAATGCAAATAAATGTGTACCAGGAGGACAGCCGGTTGCGGATGCTCTGGCCACATTATTAAATCGCACTAAACTTCCGGCCGAAAAAAGTGTCTGGCCGATCCAGGCCGATGGCCGGCCACAGCGGATGAAAGCGGTTATTCGTGAAGATGAATGCATTGGTTGTACCAAATGTATTAGTGCATGTCCGGTAGATGCAATTATTGGTTCAGGCAAACTCATGCATACAGTTTTGACTGAGCTTTGCACCGGCTGTGAATTATGTATTCCTCCTTGCCCGGTCGACTGCATTGATCTGGTCGAGGATCAGCAGCCTTTAGCTACAGATGCACAGCGTATCACTGAGCAGGATGACCTGCGTCAACGTTACTATGCACATATCCAGCGTGAAGAGAAACGCCGAATGAACCGCAAGGGTCCAGTTGTACGGGCTGAAATCAATACTGCCCTATTTGCACAATTTTCTGCCCAGGTTGAGCAGGTTCCGGCTATTGAAGTTATCCAGAAACCGGCAGATGAGGTGGTCATCTCCGATGCGCAAACGACGATTGAACTTGCCAAACTCCGCACGCAAATCAAGAAGTTGGAAAAACAGCTTTCTGTACGTGAAAATGAACAGAAACGTATACAGCTTGAGGAATTACAGCAGAAATTACAGGGATTACAAGGATAAAATATGAGTACCGCAAGTCATAAACCTGTAAAAAACATGACTAAGAAACAGGTTCAAATCTTTTTTGAGCGCTTAAGAGCGCAGCGACCAGATCCCAAAACTGAACTGAATTATTCTAGCCCATTTGAACTGTTGGTGGCCGTAACCCTGTCTGCCCAAGCAACCGATGTCAGCGTGAATAAAGCCACCGACAAACTGTTTCCAGTGGCCAATACTCCCGAAGCAATTTATGCCTTGGGCGTAGACGGCTTAAAGGAGTATATCAAAACCATTGGTTTATATAATTCAAAAGCGGTTAACGTCATTAAAGCCTGTGAAATACTCATCACGAAATATAATAGCGTAGTACCGGACAATCGTGCTGATCTGGAAGCTCTGCCCGGCGTAGGCCGCAAAACCGCCAATGTGGTGTTAAATACGGCTTTTGGTCAGCCGACCATGGCAGTCGATACCCATATTTTCCGGGTAGGTAATCGTACAGGTCTGGCCGTGGGTAAGAATGTACTGGAAGTAGAACACTGTCTGGTGAAAGTCATTCCCAAGGAATTTATTGTCGATGCCCATCACTGGCTAATTCTGCATGGCCGCTACTGTTGTATCGCACGCAAGCCTAAATGTTCTGAATGTGTTGTCGCCGATGTCTGCAACTGGCCGGACCGTTTTGAATTTGGCGCAGGCCAAGCCATTCCAGTAAAAAGTATTGATTAATCTTTTCAGTTAAGTTCTGAGGAAATGAAAAGCTCTTATAAATTGCTTGTCTTTGGTTAACGCCGAGAGTAGAGAGTCATCATGCAGAATAGTTTGAAGTGGGGTTTGTGAATAGAGTTCATCTCAGAACAATCAGCCTGAATAATGGTGTCGGGCTGGGTAATAAGGAATTTTATACATACCAGGCTTTCCCCGCCAAGTCAGCAGAAGTGAGTTGGAAACTAAGGAAAAAATCGAGCGCCTAGCGTTAAAAAATATAATTCTTGCATCCTTTACTCCTCAGCTGACTTTTTGTTTCCGGTATTTATTTCTTGTCTTGCTCAGCTTGTTCTTGCTTGGCCCGATCAAGTTCAGCTTGTAATTTTGGATGCAGCTGACGCATAGGTACTTTACCCACATTTTCTGTGCGCTCTTCTTTCTGAACTTTTCTTAGCATTTTAAAGCTCAATACAAACAGGCCTACCAGGACAACCAAACAAAGTCCTATTCCAAGTAATATCGCAATTTCCACAGTGGTCAGCCCTTTCCAATCAACCATAAAAAAGAGCCCTAATATGACTTAGAGCCCTTTTAAAGTCAAAATTATCGAAAATCGATTATTTTGTTTGGTCCAGAACCGCGAAGAGATCAGCCTGAACATCTTCGATTGGACGTAAACCGTTTAGCTTGTCATAAGTCGGCGCATTTTCACCAGATGCTGCACGGCTCTGATAGAAGCTCACCAACTGTTCAGTTTCAGTGTGGTATGAACCCAGGCGCTTACGAATTGTCGCTTCCTGATCATCAGGACGTTGAACCAGATCTTCACCCGTTTCATCGTCTTTACCTTCCACCTTAGGTGGATTGTAAATAATATGATAAACACGACCAGAACCCGGATGCTGGCGACGGCCAGACAGACGTTTTACGATTTCTTCATCCGGTACATCAATTTCAATCACATGATCAATATCGATGCCTTCTTTTTCCAGCGCTTCAGCCTGTGGAATAGTACGTGGGAAACCGTCAAAGATACAGCCATTTACACAGTCAGGCTGTGCAATACGTTCTTTGACCAGTCCAATAATTAATTCATCAGAAACCAAACCGCCATTATCCATGACGTTTTTAGCTTGTAGACCTAATTCAGTTCCTTCACGAATCGCAGCACGGAGCATATCACCGGTTGAAATTTGTGGGATATTGTAGCGCTTACAGATCAACTGAGCTTGTGTACCTTTACCTGCTCCAGGTGGTCCGAGTAAAATAATGCGCATATATAAACATCCTCATTTAAACAATATGTATGACGCCACGACCACAATCCTCTGATTGTGTCCCCCGGCATCTCATTATAAGAAAGCCACAAACAAATGGATTAAACCCGCAATAAAACCGGTGACACCACCCAATACAATCAGGATCCATTCGTCTTCCTGAAATGCAGGACGTAACAGATTCTGAAACTCCTTCGGTGTCAGCTCGCGTATGCGGTCTCTAAACATTTGATAGATCTTCTGTGCACGGCTCGCATTAAATGCAGGGTCGCATACAGGCACCATCGTAATTTCAATCGAGCGATCGATCAAGTCTGTCTTGAGTTTTGCATACTCTTTGGGTCCTAAAGACAACTGTAAAGAGGTCCGAACCAACGGTGTTTCCATAATTTCGTTAATATGGCGTTTGACAATACGGCGAGTCTTATCTTTTCGACTGCCATACATCATTTCAGTCATGATTGATTTTAGCGTAATCAGATCTTCTGTGACTACACTTGCAAAAACATCAGAGACTTCTTCCTGACGTTTCATAAAGGCACCTTGTATGTTATAGGTGCTAATTCGTGGAATTACCGGCTTGATCCAAGGGAAGCTGCGATCGGCAGTCCGGGCGAAGAATTGCGGATACTTGATATAGTGCGGCTCCACTGGATTAAATACCATCCAGATGGCAATCCAGTTGGTCAGAAAGCCCCAGATTGCTGCCCAGAACGGCACAGTCCAGTGCCAAGGCACCACAAACCATACTATCATCTGGAACAGACCAAAGAGCATTCCGATCAGGGCGCTAATATGCCAGATAAAGTTAATTTCTTTTTGCCCGACTTTAAGGAACATGCGTACCATTAAACGCCGGTCACCTTCCATTTGGCTGACCACCATCTCCCGCATATTGACCAGTGACTCGACGTTCATGGTCAGCTCGGTCACAAGTTCTTTTAAGGTACTTGGCAGCTGCTTATGGGCCTGGGCATAAATACGGCGTTTAATAGAATAAGGTAAATTTTCCCAAAGTACCGCATTACGGTCGATCATCACTTCATCAATCAGGTGCTCAAGCTCAAAACTCACCTGTTCACCAATAATACGAGCCATATCATCTGGATCCATGGCATTTAAAAACTCATGCAACGAGCCCAGTTTAGATAAAGTATTATCTGTGATAATTCCCGAAATACGTCCAGCTTTACGCGGTACGATCCCCTGCCATCCCACAGGTAGAGGGCCTATATGAAAACCCCAGAAGTTGATTGGATAAAACACCATTTTCAGTGCCATCCATACGTGTGCCCACGTTACAAATGCAGTGACCGGGATAATGCTGAGCACGGCCCAGAAATCCGGGCGATTCAAAAAGACTTGCCATAACTCGTTGACGTACTCAAGCATGCATAACTTCCATATTTAATTTTTTGTTCACAGTATACACGTATTAATAAAGTCAAATATTTTCTCTATAAACCGATACTTAAAGTATAGGAAAATTGTAGCCGCGGTTCAGTTTCAGCCACCACCCGGCCGTTTCGGTCTTCTAGTTTCTCACCTGCCCCTATCCCGATACTAAAGCTGCTGATCCGCTCTGAGTTCAGCAAGACGTAGGCCAGATCAACGCCTGCACCCAAGCGAGCTTTATCTTGGCGGTCTACCTGTTTAGTATCAATATGTCCTGCATAAGCTCCAATATAATAACCATTTTTATCTTTACCTGTGAGGTGGGCCGGGTAACGAAAGCCAACTTGTGCTCCCACAGTCTTGTCATCGTTGATAAAGACACCACCTTTCACATAAGCAATCCCATAAGGATTCACCCATTCAGTATTTAAATGGAGCATTTTCTGGGTCAACCCTGCTCCGATATTCCAAGTTTTGGGTTGCTGATCATTTAACTGGGCCTGCCTGTGATTGTCCTGGGCATAGGCAGAACCCGCAACTGCCCATAAAGCACACATTAACAAAGGGTAAACTTGGTTCATTCCTTCACCATCATCCTTAATTATATTTTTTGGTAGAGCTCTATTTTTATTTAATTTCGACTTTAGCAGAATTATCCAGACTGTTATAGGCAGCAGCTTATAATTTTCATGTCTACAAAGTCAAAACGTCGTCGCCATCTCATTTTGCAGCTGTTTTTTCGTTATCAAATTAAGAACAGTTGCGTTAGAATACTCCACTTTGATTCTTTTCTCTCAGGTCTTAAGTCGATCGCGTTATGAAGCAGCACTTTCCTTTAAAAAATGCACAACAAGAAAAGCGCATCTATCGCAATCGGGTCATGATTTCGTTTGGAATCGTCATTTTCTTTATGCTGCTGCTGGTATGCCGCTATGCTTACCTGCAAATTTTTAATTTTGAAACTTTTTCCACGGCTTCTGACCAGAACCGGATTCGCCTGCAACCTTTAGCGCCCGCACGGGGATATATCTATGACCGTAATGGGGTGCTTTTAGCCGATAATTATCCAGTTTTTACAGCAACGTTAAGCCGTGCAGATGTCAAGGATATTGACCAGACTATTGAGCAACTCAAGCCAATTTTAGACCTGAGCGAAGAAGATATCCAAGGTTTTCAGAGCCGGATTAAAACCGCTCGTCGTACCGAACGGGTCTCGATTAAACTGAACCTGAATGAAAGTGATATTGCACGTTTTAGTGAAGTGAAATATCAGTTCCCAGGTGTCAACATTGAGACCCAGATGACCCGCTATTATCCGCATGGTGAGCTGTTTGCTCATGTCATCGGTTATGTAGGCCGTATTAATGACAAAGAACTCAAGTCGATCGATAAAGACCTGTATGCCGGCACCAACCTGATCGGGAAGATTGGGGTAGAAAAATCCTACGAGGAATTACTGCACGGAGTTCCGGGCAATGAATCGGTTGAAGCCGATGCCTTTGGTAATGTATTGCGTCATCTCGGCCGTAAAGACCCAGTCCGTGGCAATGACCTGTTCCTGTCCTTGGACTATGGCCTGCAAGTTGTTGCCTCAGAGCAGCTGGCTGGACGCCGTGGTGCCATTGTGGCCATGAATCCGAAAACTGGAGAAATTCTGGCCCTGGTCTCTAGCCCCAGCTTTAACCCGAACCTGTTTGTAACCGGAATTAGCCACAAGAACTATAGTGCATTAAGGGATAACCTCGACCAGCCGCTTTATAACCGTGCTGTACAAGGGGTCTATCCACCAGGTTCCACCATTAAACCCATGTTTGGACTGGGCGGGATTCATTATGGTTATGTGGACTGGGATACCACCATTTCTGATCCGGGTTATTTTAGCCTGCCTGGCGATAGTCACCGTTTCCGTGATCATAAAAAGACCGGGCATGGTGCAGTCGATATGCATAAGGCACAGAATGTTTCCTGTGATACCTATTTTTATGTGCTGTCCTATCGCATGGGTATTGAAAAAATGGATACCTGGATGCGCCAGTTCGGTTTTGGTGAAAAAACCGGTGTAGATCTGCCCAGTGAAAGTTCAGGACTTTATCCTAACCCGGATTGGAAAATGCGTACCCGAAATGCTAAATGGCTACGCGGTGAAACCATTTCAGTCAGTATTGGTCAGGGCGCATTTACTGCAACCCCTTTACAGCTCGCGATGGCGACAGCTATTACTGCCAACCATGGCAATAAAGTCGTTCCGCACGTACTGCGAGAAAGCCGTGGTGCAAAATCTTTCCAGGTACATAATGGCACGCATGGCAAAATTGAATTTAATGGAAGCGATGAAGACTGGATTAAAATGCGTGATGCCATGGTTGACGTCATCCAGACTGGGACCGGCCGTGGGATTCGTGGGGGCTTACAGTATTCAATTGCAGGTAAAACCGGAACGGCACAGGTTAAAAGTATTGCTCAAGGAAAGCGCTATAACGAAGCCTTACTGAATGAACGTCAGCTTGACCACGGTTTATTCGTCGGTTTTGCGCCAGCAGAAAGTCCTGAAATTGCCATTGCAGTGATTCTGGAAAACGGCCGCGGTGGTAGTGCGGCTACAGCACTTGCCCGTCCGATCTTCGACTATTGGCTGCTGCACAAGGATAAAAATCCAGTACGTCCACACAACCATCAGTTAAGTGGTGGCCTGATGACTGCGGGGATCAAACCTGGTGAATTGCCAAGTGGTGAAAGTCTGCTCAGTCCAAATTCAGCAGGCACAACGAATACATCTGACAACGCGGCAGCTTCTCCCCCAGAAAACACTTCAGCTCCCGCAACCCCTGCACCTGCTTCTATAGAGCGAGATTAACCATGAAAAATCAGCTTCGTATTATTGGAGGTGACTGGAAACGCCGGCAACTGGCTTTTGCCAGCATTGAAGGGCTTCGTCCTACGCCAGACCGCGTTCGTGAGACTCTGTTCAACTGGCTCATGTGGGATATTCAGAATGCTGTTGTCCTGGACCTGTGCACAGGCTCGGGAGCATTATCCTTTGAAGCGCTGTCACGCGGTGCTGCTCAAGTGGTCATGATTGAACCTGACCGTACTCAGGCGCAGTTTTTAACCAATAATCTTGAGCTGTTAAAAGTCACCAAGTCACGTGCCCAGTTAAAAATTGCTACGGCGCAGCAAGCGTTGACAAATATAAAGCAGCAATTTGACCTGGTCTTTCTGGACCCCCCTTATGGCCTAGACTTATGGGAAGAATTGGCTCAGCAAGCAGATCCGCTGATTAAGTCTGAAGCTTATATTTATGTCGAAGCAGACAAGGACTTACATCAGCTGAAGCTTCCGGCTTCATGGCATTTAATTAAAACGACCAAAGCAGGTATGATCCGGGCGGGATTGTATCAGAAAAATGTAAATGCATAGTGATCGAAAAAAATCATAAAAAAGGATTCCAGTATGGAATCCTTTTTAAGTAATTACATCGTCAAGTTAAAAACTAAGCCATAACCTGCTTAACGGTCACGACGCCAGTCACGGTTGTCCCGATCATGTTTCCAGTCCCGATGATCTTTATGTTTCCAGTCGCGGTCACCATGTTTTCGGTCATAGTGGCGGTCACCATGATTCCGATCATATTGTCCATGACGGTCTTTATTGTAACGATAATCACCATCATCATAAGGGTCAACCACACAACCGGTGACAGAGATTGCCAATATAGACAGTAATATGATTCTTTTCATATTCATCCCCTCTTACTTCATTATTTAGTATCGAATGATTTAATGGAGAATAAACGTGATGATTGTTGTACTGTTGTAGCTTTTATTCACTACTTATGCGTACAGAGATTCAGGCGAATCTGACCGCAGCCTTCAGGTATCAATCCAGTGAAATATAAACTTGGATTTTGCAGGAATCTGCTAAAACTATTTACCTCTATATAAGCACTTCATTTTACGACCTTGCTGGTTTTTATTGTAGGCGCCATGATTGCAGCTTTCGTTCAAGGCCTGACCGGTTTTGCCTTGGCTTTAATTGCCCTGTCATTCTGAATCTGGGTTTTGTAGCCCAACCAGCAGCCCCTTAGAGGTATGCCCCGCTGTCTGGAGTCATCTCATTTGTCTAAGTCAGGAACAACACCAGTCAGTTTTACCCGGATAGCTTGGCTTGATCTGCCTGATTTATTAGCAGGATGAATCGGAATCCCACTCGGTATTTGTTTATTCCACATCATTCAAGCCAATACTTTTAAATTGGTGCTGGGAATATTTTTGATTCTCTGGTCACCGATAATGCTACTGCCCCCCCACTAGCCGCGCTTGAATGTCCAGGAAAAGTCATTGACAGCGTGATCGGCTTTATAGGTGGCATTTTAGGAGGGTTAAGTTTATTTTTCGGTTCCTTCAACCTAAATAATGATTAGACAACGACACAGAGCAGCACAGCCTAATATCCTGCGTCATTTTAATCTTTCTATTCAGCTGTTTAGCCTCGGGGCTTATTGGCAGTCATTTCTCTTCTCTGGCAATTCTCATGATTTTTGTCCTCTCTGCCATTTTGGGTGCCAAGTTGCTTTATCACATTTTTGAACTGGTCTTTAAGCGGATTATTTTAGAGCGGTTGTTCAGTGCCGGCAGGTTTTCTGCTCATGGGCCAGCTGATGTAAATCAGACGATCCAGATTATTTTCTAAAACTTGGACAGTATTCCTAGAACTGTTATGGTAGGTTCATGTTCAGTAACTTCAGATAAAATTCATGCAAATTCGTGATCAGATTGTTCTTGTGACTGGCGGTGCCCGCGGTCTTGGTCTAGCTATTTCTCATGCCCTGCTTTCCGAAGGTGCGCGTGTGGTGGTGAATTATCATAATAGCCAGCAAGCAGCTGAACAGTTGGCCCAACAGTATCCTGAGCAAGTTTTTATCTATCAGGCCGATGTAACACAAGCTGATCAGGTTAATGCCATGTTTGCGGCTGCTAAAAACCATTTTAATGAAGCGATTCATGCCGTGGTCAATAATGCTCTGATCCAGTTTGAATTTAATGGCGATGCGCGTCCTAAAGTAGAGCAACTGACTTGGGACATGATGCAACGCCAGCTGAGCGGAGCAGTACAGGCCGCTTTAAATACGACTCAAGCTGCGCTACAAGATATGCAACAAAACCGCTTTGGCCGTATTGTCAATATCGGGACGAATCTGGTGCAGAACCCGGTGGTGCCTTATCATGACTATACCGCTGCAAAAGCTGCCCTACTGGCATTTACCCGCACCACCGCTCAAGATCTGGGACAGTATGGTATACATGTCAATATGCTCTCAGGTGGGTTATTACAAAAGACCGATGCCAGCAAAGCCACACCAGATGCTGTGTTTGACTTGATCGCGGCTTCTACGCCGATGGGCCATGTGGTATCACCCGAAGAATTTGCTGCGGCTATTCTTATGTTCCTGTCTCCTTATGCACGCGCAGTCACAGGACAAAACCTGATTGTAGATGGCGGTTTGGTAAAAGGCTAAGGTCTGTACAACGAAAGCACTTAAAGCCAGCCACTGGCTTTAAGTTAAGAGGTCAATTTCCTAGTTTTTAACCAGTTATTTAAATTTAGAGAGGTTAAATAAGATTTTTAATTTACACTATTCACTTTCTTACCAAACCTACCTATTTTTATTATGAAAACTATCACAGCATTGCTCGGTAGCATCTTACTGGCAGGTTGTATGTCTAGTGATCTTAAAAAATCAGAACAGATGCTCGATAACTTTCGCTGCACCAAGATTGAAACCTCACAAATGTCAAACAATGCAGTGACGGACTATTATCAGCAGTCACTTTACAGCACCAAAGCCAAAGCTGAATCCTATATTCAGCAATATCAGCAAGGTCAAAAGCTATTTGATATTTCCTTAACCGAAGTAGTCCAGCAGCAATATGATCTGTATAAAGATGCCTGCCAGAATCTCGGAGGCATCTTGACTACCCAGCATCACCCCTGAACTCAGCTTGTATCCGGTTAAGCTGCATAACGCTGGTCGATGCTGAATTTTTCAGGAAATTTCGGTTGAATGTTGACATAAAAGGCCATAATTTCAGCCATATCCTGTTCATAATTTCCAGTTGGGTAGATAATTTTCCCTACACCTGCCTCTTTTTTCTCATAATCCATATAGGCCAAGGCAATAGGCACACCAGCATTGATTGCTACATGATAAAAACCGGTTTTCCATTGCTCCTGACGGGAACGCGTACCTTCCGGAGTAATCAGCATTACCAGTTTAGGATGTTCTTTAAACAAGTCACTCATGACCTGAACCATACTTGGACGCGGCTCACCTGGCTGCTTAGGACAGCGATTAATACCAATACCCCCCATCGCCCGTACAAACGGTCCAAATGGAAGTTTCATATAGCTGTCTTTAATCGTCAGGCGGACATTCACCCTCAACGCTTTTAAAGCCAGACGCGCATAAAGTGCATCCCAGTTGCTGGTATGGGGTGCTGCGATCATCACGCATTGATCTAGGTCTTCCGGCCATTGATTATCAGTTTTCCAGCCCATTAAATTCAGAGTTTTTTCAGCCCACTTTTCAAACACGATAGGTCACAATCATTCGCAAAAATTCGGCACAGTCTAACAACAAAGTAAAATATAGATAGAGTGAAATGTACACAAAATAGACAATTAATTTATATTTGTATTTTAAATTTAAACAAGAGATTTTTCTTTTTGCTAGGGCGTGTCCTCATTTCATTTAACGAAGCAAATTACTCTGTATCTTGTTTAATAAATCAGCAATTCCTTCATTAAACATTCAATTTTAAGCATCTAAATAGTCATTTTTTGAACTATTTATCAAATGAGGACAGCCCCTAATCAATTACTTTTTTAATTGGGCTGATATCAAACTCTATAACCTTTTGGCTATTTTGCGATAACGCATATTTTTTATGCCACCCATCTCCCAATTTTCAGATAAAGACATTACAGGTTTCCGGAAAATTAACCGCACGCATAACAGCGCTAGTTTATTCGCTATTTTAGAAGATGGATGTACAAACAGGGTGAAGCTGATAGTTCTGATGATCTCGGTCATTCCGGCATAGACATCAGATTGTTAGCTTGGAATACGACCACTATTCAGTTTACAGCCCATCTTTCACCAGATACTCATGGTGGATTGGAACTTTCACATCCGGTAAATAGTTAGGCAATACCTTAAATCTGGATGATAGACGTTTAATTTTGACTGAATTTGGAATAAATAAGACGAATTATTTAACCCGCGTCCAACAATCTCCTGATCTGGCAGAAACCTGAAATCTGAAAATTTCCAGTTATTGACTTTCTATAACAATACTTATTATTTCATGCTGGATATAGCCGATTACATGCTGATGAAATTATTATACTTGCTGATATTTCCAAGATTCTTCAAATTATATTTGCTCAACTTCACTTGCTTCACCTACGGAATCAAACTTTAACAAGATCTCTCTTTTATATTTTCCCTGTCCTTTTAAGGTATTTAAAGTGCAATAAAAAACCAGGTGAACCTCAATGAAAAAAATTCTATTTTCCGCCCTGCTGACTGTAACGGTTGCAAGCTTAACCGCCTGTTCAAAACAGGAAGAACGTGACATGACCAATACCGAGCAGGCCGATTCAGTTCTCAATTCTTCTACCTCTTCAGAACCTGCAAGCGCTCAAAGCACATCCAGTACTGGCCTGACCGCCAGTGATCGTGCAGAAACTGCCCTAGATTGGGCAGGTGAATATGAGGGTGTTTTCCCCTGCGCAGACTGTGAAGGCATCAAGGTCGAACTCGAACTTCATCCCGATAAAACCTATGAATTAAAGGAAGAGTATCTCGGTAAAGGTAAAAACAATGAAACTGAAATTAAAGGCAGTTTCAGTTTTGACTCACAACAGCCTTCAATTATTATTCTGGATGCCAAGGCTGAAAACCGGAAATTTTTTGTAGGTGAAAATTTTCTTGAAGCGCGTAATCTTGAAAATGGTCAAAAAATCGAGAGCAAGCTGAATTATAAACTGCTTAAAAAAGCATCCTGATAATGCATCAGCTAAAAAAATCCCCGCATAAGCGGGGATTTTTTAGATCGAATGACCGGATGATGAATTACATCATGCCGCCCATGCCACCCATACCGCCCATATCTGGCATAGCTGGTTTTTCTTCTGGAATTTCTGTGATCATACACTCAGTGGTCAGCATCAAGCCAGCTACAGAAGCAGCATGCTCAAGCGCTGAACGAGTTACTTTTGCAGGATCAAGGATACCCATTTCCAGCATATCGCCATATTCGCCAGTTGCAGCATTGTAACCAAAGTTACCTTCACCGTTCTTCACTGCGTTGATTACAACAGATGGTTCATCACCTGCGTTTGCAACGATTTGACGAAGAGGTGATTCAATCGCACGACGAAGGATGTTAATACCTACATTCTGGTCATCGTTTATGCCAGTCACACCGTCAAGTGCTTTTGCTGCACGTACTAGCGCAACACCACCACCAGCAACAACACCTTCCTCAACCGCTGCACGAGTTGCATGAAGCGCATCATCTACACGGTCTTTCTTCTCTTTCATTTCTACTTCAGTTGCAGCACCGATCTTGATAACTGCTACACCGCCTGCCAGTTTAGCAACGCGTTCCTGAAGTTTTTCCTTATCGTATTCAGAAGTAGATTCTTCGATTTGCGCACGGATTTGCTGTACACGGTCAGCAATTTGAGCTGCATCACCAGCACCATCCACAATGACCGTATTTTCTTTAGACACTGTGACTTTGTGTGCAGTACCAAGGTGTTCAAGCGCTGTTTGATCTAACTGCATACCGATTTCTTCAGAAATTACAGTACCGCCAGTTAAAATCGCGATGTCTTGCAGCATTGCTTTACGACGGTCGCCAAAACCAGGCGCTTTAACCGCACATACTTTAATGATGCCACGCATGTTGTTAACAACAAGTGTTGCAAGTGCTTCACCTTCAACATCTTCAGCAATGATCAGAAGCGGTTTACCTGTTTTTGCAACAGCCTCTAATACAGTGATGAGTTCACGGATGTTGCTGATTTTTTTATCAACCAACAAAATGAACGGGTTTTCCAGTTCAGCTGTTAAAGTATCTTGCTTGTTTGCAAAGTATGGAGAGATATAACCGCGGTCAAACTGCATACCTTCTACAACATCAAGCGAATCTTCAAAGCCTGAACCTTCTTCAACAGTGATCACGCCTTCTTTGCCCACTTTTTCCATTGCTTGCGCAATCAGTTTACCTACAGTGGTGTCAGAGTTTGCAGAGATCGAACCAACCTGTTCAATTGCTTTAGAATCAGATGCTGGCTTGGCAGTTGTTTTGATATTTTCAACCACAGTTCTTACTGCAAGGTCGATACCGCGTTTCAAGTCCATTGGGTTCATACCCGCAGTTACAGACTTGATCCCTTCGTTCAGGATAGCTTGAGCCAATACGGTTGCAGTTGTTGTACCGTCACCTGCGATGTCATTGGTTTTTGAAGAAACTTCGCGAACCAGCTGCGCACCCATATTTTCAAATTTGTCTTTTAGGGTGATTTCTTTTGCAACAGAAACACCATCTTTAGTGATGTGCGGTGCGCCAAAAGAACGGTCGATTACAACGTTACGGCCTTTAGGACCTAACGTTACTTTCACCGCATCTGCAAGCGTATTGACACCAGCAATCATTTTGCTGCGAGCTGAATCACCAAATTTTACGTCTTTAGCTGACATAGTTGACTCCGAATATTTTTAATAGCTTTACAAAATCTGATATGGAATGTGTAAGACTGTATTTAGCGAAATTAAGCTTCTAGCACCGCTAAAATATCAGACTCTTTCATAATTAATAGTTCTTCACCATCCACTTTTACAGTTGTGCCGGCATAAGTACCGAACAATACTTTATCGCCAACTTTTACATCTAATGCGCGTACGCCATTGTCAGTGATCTGACCATTACCTACTGCAATAATTTCCCCTTGTGCCGGTTTTTCTGCAGCAGAACCTGGAAGTAAAATACCGCCAGCTGTTTTAGTTTCTTCTTCAACACGACGAATAACAACGCGGTCATGTAATGGACGAATGTTGCTCATATTTAACTCCATCAGACTAAGTCTTTTTGATTACTGATAATGACTTCGTTATTCCCTGGGTCACTATCAAAACTTTTAGATGTCACTTTTATGGAGATGGAATAAAACGCTTCAAGGGTAAAAATAAAAAAAATTTCGTTTTTTTTGATATTTTTTGATCAATTACATCATTTCGTCTATTTATTCAGCGCATCGGGGTGCAATACAAAGTTTTTAGTTTGCTCATCAAATAAATATTGAGAAATTTTTCCTGCTGCATCAATCAGATTAAAACTGTTTGGTTGGCTTTTATGGAGCCGATGCGAGGTAGAAGTTCCAGCGTGTACATCATAAACGGGATGATCTACCCCAAGCCTAAACATGCAGTTTAGGTCATAGCTGGCTGGCTGATGTAGATGACCATGCAAGACCGCGAACAGGCCATGTCTGGCCCAAGCCTCCAAGGCAATCTTGGCCATGAGTGGGCTATCTTTAAAACCGCGCTTATTGTGAAAAGGCACATAAAAAGGTTGATGGCTCACAATAATTTTGATCTTAGAGGAAGGTGCCTGTGCCAACTTCTGATCAATGCGCTGAATCTGCTCAAGCGATAAATGCCCTTTGGTATGATAGCGACGCCGGATTGAATTCACTCCGATCAGATAAAAATTTTCCGTTTCGAGGGTGGGCTCCAGTTCACGGAAAAAAAACTGATAACGGGTAAAAGGACTAAAGAGGCGATTCCATAAATGATAAAGCGGAATATCATGATTGCCGGGAATGACCAGATAAGGTGTACTGAGCTGATCCAGAAATCGTTTGCAGGCATAAAATTGTGCAAACCTGGCGCGCTGGGTCAAATCTCCGCTCACCACGACCGCCTCCAGAGGATGAGCCTGACAGAACTGACGGATCGCCTCCAGACACTCAGGTCTTTCTGTTCCAAAATGCAAATCAGAGAGATGTAGAATCATAAGGCACCAAAACGCTTAGGCTATTTTTAAGGACAGCAATATTGAGAGGCGGTGTCATTTCTACAGTTTCTCCATCTATGGCCACCATCAGCTTGTGACGCCCTGCTTTAATACAGACATGATCTGCTGCAAAACTGTAGACGTCCGAAGCCTGATCAATCTTGCCTCTAATTAGCTGATAAACCAGTCTGAATAAAGTCAGCTTATCGCTTTTGGCCACCACCACCCCAGCGACTTTACCCTGCTCTGCTGCCTGAGCAATCCGCATTTTCATTTCTTCCAGCTGCAAAGGGTTATTTCCAAAAAAGATCAACGGCGTTTTTACCGGATATTTTTTCTGGTCAATCCAGATTTCCAGCTTGAGTTCCTTATGATTACGAATCAACACATCCAGTGCTGAGGTATAAGCATGCAAAGGCAAACGCCCAAAAAGACGATTATAATCTTCTCTTTTTTTGATAAATAAAGGATATAAGCCCAGACTGGCATTATTCAGGTAAATGTTCTGATTAATTTGTGCCACATGAATCCGCTTAGCTTGACCTGTGACAATCACCTGGGCCGCTTCAAGCAGCTCTAAAGGAATATGTAATCTTCGGGCAACATAATTAAACGTGCCCATTGGCAAAATCCCAACAGGAATGGGGGTATTAAGCAAATACTTGGCGACTGCATTTAAAGTACCATCACCGCCAGCCGCGACCACAATGCCTTTGTCAGATGCCTGAGAGTGTCGTTCCAGCACCTGCTGCATAATCAGTTTAAATTGTTCTGGAGTATTAATTTCAAAAGCCTGAGTGTCATAGCCATGCGATGCAAAAATATTAGTCAGCTCTGTATACAGCTCTTGCTGACCTGTAATACGAAAGCCTGAATTATGATTATAAATAATCGATAGAGGTTTAGATTGCTTAGACATTTTTCGCTTAAATATACTGACACCTTTAGGCATTTTGTCGAATTCATAGACAATTAAAAGGTGCTTTATGTAAAATTCAAATCACAGTCATTCATTTAATCAATAAATGAGTGAGAACAAATATTTAATATAAGCCATTGATAAATAATATAATCAATTAAATAAATACTGCACATAAAAATACAAAATAACAATTAAAATCAAAGATATCCTTCTTATGTGGTTGTTTTACATCAACTTAATCAATGAGCAGCATTATATTCCAAAAAAAATCTAGCGCGCCTTTAGTCTTATTTTTTTTATGATTTTATGCTTTAATACAGCCACTTTTTTTTCATATTTCATCTGAGCAGTTGCTGTATTGTTCAGATTGTACTTTGTACAACCTTTTGTACACATTTGAGATAGGCCTCACCATGACCCAAGTGAACGCACCAGAATTCGTTCGTCACCCTAAGCTTATTGCTTGGGTGGAAGAAATTGCTAATTTAACAAAACCAGCAAAAATTGAATGGTGTGACGGTAGCGCAGAAGAATATCAACGTTATATCGACTTGATGATCGCTAACGGCACAATGCAAGCGCTGAACCAAGAAACACATCCGGGTTCTTATCTTGCAAATTCTGATCCTTCTGACGTTGCGCGTGTTGAAGGTCGTACATATATCTGTTCAGAAAACAAAGAAGATGCTGGTGCAACCAACAACTGGGAAGCGCCTGCAGAAATGCGTGCTCGTCTGAACGGTTTATTTGATGGTTCAATGAAAGGCCGTACTTTGTATGTGGTTCCTTTCTCTATGGGTCCTTTAGGTTCTCATATTGCCCATATCGGTATCGAATTAACAGATTCTCCATACGTTGCAGTTAGCATGTCTAAAATGGCACGCATGGGTAAAGCTGTTTATGACGTATTAGGTACTGACGGTGAATTCGTTCCTTGCGTACACACTGTAGGTGCTCCGCTGGAAGAAGGTCAAAAAGATGTTGCATGGCCTTGCAACCCTGAAAAATATATCGTTCATTACCCAGAAACTCGTGAAATCTGGTCTTACGGCTCTGGTTATGGCGGTAACGCATTGCTGGGTAAAAAATGTCTTGCTTTACGTATCGCCTCTTATATGGGACGTGAACAAGGCTGGTTAGCTGAACATATGCTGATTCTTGGGGTAACGAATCCACAAGGTGAAAAGCACTATATCGCAGCTGCATTCCCTTCTGCTTGTGGTAAAACCAACTTTGCGATGCTGATTCCACCAGCAGGCTATGAAGGCTGGAAGATTGAAACCGTAGGTGACGATATTGCCTGGATCAAACCAGGTGAAGATGGTCGTTTATACGCAATCAACCCTGAAGCTGGTTTCTTCGGTGTAGCACCTGGTACAAATACCAAGACCAACCCGAACTGTATGGCCACGCTTCACAAAGACGTGATCTACACCAACGTTGCTGTGACTGACAACGGTGAAGTTTGGTGGGAAGGTCTGACCAAAGAAGCGCCTGCAAATCTAACCAACTGGAAAGGTCAACCCCATACCGGTGAAGAGAAAGCAGCGCATCCGAATGCGCGCTTCACTGTTGCTGCAGGTCAATGCCCATCTATCGATGCTGATTGGGAAAATCCGGCAGGTGTTCCTATTTCTGCATTCATCTTCGGCGGTCGCCGTGCAGACACAGTGCCTTTAATCTCAGAAGCTTTTGACTGGGTTGATGGCGTGTATAAAGCTGCAACTATGGGTTCTGAAACGACTGCTGCTGCAGTTGGTCAGCAAGGTATTGTGCGCCGTGACCCATTCGCAATGCTTCCATTTGCGGGTTACAACATGGCTGACTACTTCACGCATTGGTTAGAAATGGGCGAGAAAGTTGGTGCTAAAGCTGCTGCTGCGGGCAACAAACTTCCTGGCATCTACAATGTGAACTGGTTCCGCCGTGATGCTGAAGGCAACTTTGTATGGCCTGGTTTTGGTCAAAACATGCGTGTGCTTGAATGGATCATTGACCGTTGTGAAGGCCGCGCTGATGCAGTTGAAACTCCAATCGGTCGTGTTCCAACTTACGAACAGTTGAACTGGACTGGTGTAGACTTCACCAAAGAACAGTTTGATCTCGTGACTGCTCAAGATAAAGATCAATGGATCAAAGAGCTTGAAAGCCACACTGAACTATTCGACAAACTGGGTGAACGTTTACCAGAAGCGTTGAAAAAACGTCAAGCTGAGCTTTTAGAAGCAGTTAAATCAGCTTAATTATAAGTTAAAATGAAAAAAGACCGCTCATGCGGTCTTTTTTTGTCTATTTGACGACTTGAATGGATCAATGAACAAAAAATATAACAAGGGATTTTTTTAAAGCACTCATCCCAATAACCTGCTTACCTGGGCTATCCAGCTTCACTCTGGCTAACTCTACTATGTTCTAGCAACCCGTTGTGTACGTCTGTGCCCTTTTTTATTTTATGGCCAATTTCATTTGATCTTTTAATCATTAACTTTAGAAGATACTGATCTAAACGCGATATTTCATCCACATTAAATTGAAAACCAAGTTTGCTTCTACGCCATAAAATATCCTGACTGGTTCTGGCCCACTCCCGATCTACCAAATAATCGACTTCTTTGGCAAACAGGCCGTGACCAAAGTCTTCACCCAGCTCCTTCAAACTGGAAATATGCCCTAAAAACTGCCAGATTCGTGAACCATAAGCGTGAGCCCAGCGTGAGGCCAAGGGCAAAGGGATATTTTCCACACGCTGCATAATTTGCTGAATTAGAAGTTCCAGCGAAACCAGATTTTCAGCTCCAGGCAATAACGCTTTTTCAGTCCAAGGTTTTTTTATTTCAGGAAAGGTTACTGCCAAGTGCGCTATGGCTGCCTCCGCCAGCTTTCTATAAGTAGTGAGCTTCCCGCCAAATACTGAAAGCAAAGGCGCTTCATCCGGCTGCGGATGCGACAGTGCCAAAGTATAATCCCGGGTAATGGCCGATGGATTATCTGACTCGTCATCACATAAAGAGCGAACACCGGAATAAGTCGATAAAATATCTTCTGGACCTAACTGCTGCTTAAAGTGATCATTATAAACATCCAGCAAATAATTCATTTCCGGCTGAGTAATTTCAACCTGATCTAAATCGCCTTGATACTCATGATCCGTGGTTCCGATTAGCGTGTATTGCTCAAGATAAGGAATGACAAAAACAATGCGATGATCTTTATTTTGTAAAATAAAAGCCTTATCGCCATCATAAACTCTAGGCACAATAATATGACTGCCTTGAATCAGGCGTAGCCCATAAGGTGATTTCTGTTTTAAGCTTTTTTCAATAAACTGGGTTACCCAAGGTCCGGCAGCATTGACCAAAGCTTTCGCCTGTACCTGATAACTCCCTTGCGAATCTTCCAGATGAATTTTCCATAATTCATTTTCACGCTCAGCAGCTGTACAACGTGTTTGGGTGGCAATATAGGCTCCCAGCTCATGTGCCTGCATGGCATTTAAAATCACCAGACGGGCATCATCTACTGCACAATCCGAATATTCAAAACCCTGGGTTATGTCTTCCTTTAAAGGACTGCTAACAGCATCAAACCTAATATGTCGAGAACCTGCTAGCTTTTCCCGTTTTCCCAGATGATCATAAAAAAACAAACCCGTCCGAATGAGCCATGCAGGACGCAAATGCGGTTGATGAGGCATGATAAAACGAAGTGGATGAATAATATGCGGGGCTTTCGCCAACAGAATTTCCCGTTCGGCCAAAGCTTCGTGCACCAAACGAAATTCTTTATGCTCCAGATAGCGCAAACCACCATGAATAAGCTTGCTGCTTGCAGAAGAAGTGTGACTAGCTAAATCATCTTTTTCGCATAAAAAAACCGATAAGCCTCGGCCCGCAGCGTCAACCGCAATGCCAACACCATTGATACCGCCACCGACAATCACTACATCATAGACCGGATGATTCATCTGCATCATCACCTCCTTGGATCTGCTCAAACAGCATATTTAGATTTATTCTTGTTCTAATAGTGGGTTTTGCATCTAGCAAATTAACATTATTGAAAGGGAAATAATACTGAGAAACTGTCCTTTATTCTTCACATGTTCTCAATACTTCATATTTCCACCTCACTTTTGAGTATCTCATTCGGTTTATTTTCTACTCAGTCTCGACTATCAAAGGAAGTGCCGAAGTGTGACAGGGAATGATTTTAGAAATAGGAAAAATGAAATAGTACTTTATTTAAGACCCATCAAAATCAAAGATACTCCAAGAACTTGGTGTTGTACTTTAAATGTTAATCAGAATCATAAAAATAAGGGTTTAAGGCTACTTTTTTAATTCCACCTAATACCCACTATATCGATTGTATTAAAATCAAATATTTATCTTATAATTCAGCTGTAATTCATCCGCACTTTCCCCTCTAATCCCCCAGTTTTCTTTAGAGGTCTCAAATATAGTAATTTCAATATCATTTGAATCAATACCGCATAAATTGCTTATATTTTTGAACAAAGTCTTAATCAATGCTTTCTTAGTCTCTTTTGTTCTTCCATCAAACATAGAAATTTCAATAATTACATAAGATGTACTACGATCTGCTGGATAAATAAAATTTTTTGGTTCTAATGAAATAAAGCGTTGAAACTTTTTTCTTCAGGATATTTTAATTCTTTGACTAAAGCTTGATGAATAGCTTTACTTAAATTATCCCGATGTAATTCTATTGTTTCACTTAAAGCATAAACTTTTATTTGCGACATTATTTTTCTCTATGTTAAAAAAATTAATCTTAGCTTAACCTTCTCTTTATTAGATCTCTTTCATAAATCAAAAAACGATCTTCTTTTTGGTTAATATTTGCACTCCAGATTTCTTGGCATTCGTGCATAATCTGCGGATGAAATACATCGATTCAAAGAAGCTTTCTGAAACACAGTTCAAGCGATACACCGGCATCTCATGGTCAACCTTTGA
>NZ_JAMXXZ010000032.1:0-23250 GCF_024129285.1 Acinetobacter sp. S4397-1 | reverse complement strand
GGGGCAATACAATTTAGTGACGAGTAAAGCACGTAGTCTTCATGGATTTCTGAGTGGAATTTACGCCTCACTATGTGCATATCAATTAACCTATCCAAATAAGCCAACAATTCAAATTAAGGAATCATCGGCTTAAACAGGATCCGGGTTAATTAAAAATAAATAAATAATAAATAAGACAAAATTAAGAAAAGACTTAAGCTGGACAGTTTGAATTTTAATAAATTATAAAATCAAAGAAGTAATAAGAAATCAATGTGTTATAATCTGAAAATATAAATTTGGGTCGGCTTTTAGCTTTTTAAATGTCTGATCCGGATGAGGAAAAAGCTGCATAAAAGTTATGCAGCTTTTTTGTTTAAGTTGTTTTTGGGTGTTTATGGCGCGGTCCTTCTACTGTTGCTGTTGAAATATTTTGATCCGTCAGAGAGTAATGCTGGCATATTTATTGCTCACAGATCTTTAAGATTAATGAGGTATTTAATGAAATCTCATGAATCTGGCGGCATGCTCAAAGCATAAAATTTACTTCATAGGGGCTAGGTCATGGCGACTCCTAATCCATCTTCAGAAAATATGCTGGAACGTCTGTTTAAGCTGAGTGAGAACAAAACCAGTTTCCGTACAGAAGTTCTGGCTGGTGTAACTACATTTTTAACCATGTGTTACATCATTATTGTCAATCCAATGATTTTATCCGAAACCGGGATGGATCATGGGGCTGTCTTTGTTGCAACCTGTCTTGCAGCGGCTATTGGCTGTTTTGTGATGGGTTTAATCGCAAACTATCCGATTGCACTGGCACCGGGTATGGGACTCAATGCCTTCTTTACTTATTCTGTCTGTCTGGGAATGGGAGTGCCTTGGCAAACCGCATTGGGTGCGGTATTTGTCTCGGGGCTGGTCTTTATTGCAATCAGCCTGTTCAAGATTCGAGAGGCAATTGTAAATGCGATTCCAATGTCGCTCAAACTGGCGATTGGTGGGGGTATTGGTCTATTTCTGGCGCTGATTGCCCTCAAGAATGCAGGAATCATTGTTGATAATCCGGCTACTCTGGTCGGTTTGGGAGATTTAAAACAACCTTCAGTATTGCTGGCTTTATTTGGTTTCCTGATGGTGGTGGTCATGCATCACTTTAAAGTGCGTGGTTCAATTATCATCAGTATTCTGGTGTTAACCGCAATTTCTGCTGCAATGGGCTTAAGCGAGTTTAAAGGCGTTGTAGGTGCGGTACCTTCGATTGCTCCAACCTTCATGCAAATGGACTTTGAAGGCTTGTTTACCGCAAGCTTGATTGGTGTCATTTTTGTCTTCTTTTTAGTCGACTTGTTTGACTCAACTGGTACGTTGGTTGGCGTTTCTCATCGCGCAGGCCTGCTAAAAGATGGCAAGTTGCCACGTTTGAAAAAAGCATTATTTGCCGACTCGTCCGCCATTGTTGCCGGCGCTGCATTGGGTACATCGTCTACAACCCCTTATATCGAGTCTTCTGCAGGTGTCGCAGCGGGTGGTCGTACCGGCTTAACCGCAGTAATTGTTGGCCTGTTATTTATTGCCTGTCTGTTTTTTGCTCCATTGGCACAATCAGTGCCCGGATTTGCCACTGCACCTGCCTTATTGTTTGTGGGTGTATTGATGATTCAGGGCATCGTACATATTGACTGGAACGATATTACAGAAGCAGTACCAGCATTTTTAACCATTGTATTTATGCCATTTACCTACTCAATTGCAGATGGTATTGCAATGGGTTTTATCAGCTATGCATTGATCAAGCTCCTGACCGGTCAAGCGAAGACCGTACCTTATATGGTATGGATTGTCGCTGTGCTGTGGGCCATTAAATTTGCGATGTTTGGCGGTTAATTTTTCTATATTTGGAAAGGGTGTAAACTCGGTTTGCGCCCTTTTTTATTTTCGGGATTTATGAGGAATCATGATGAATCATCTTGAGTTGATCCGTGCTTTGCCTAAGGCGGAGCTGCATGTGCATATTGAAGGAACATTTGAACCTGAGCTGATGTTTGCAATTGCGCAACGTAATAAAGTTGCCATTCCATATCAATCGGTTGAGGAAGTTAAACAGGCTTATAATTTCCATAATTTACAATCATTTTTAGATATTTATTATGCGGGCGCAAATGTGCTGATTGATGAACAGGATTTTTATGATCTGGCTTGGGCATATTTTGAAAAATGTGCAGAAGATCATGTGGTGCATAGCGAAATATTCTTTGATCCGCAAACCCATACTGACCGGGGTATTGCCTTTGCAACGGTAATCAACGGTTTGCAAAAAGCCTGTGAAGATGCAAAAACCAAGCTGGGGATCACCTCACATTTAATCATGTGTTTCTTACGTCATTTAAGCGAAGAGGCTGCATTTGAAACTTTGGAGCAGGCTTTAGCTTATAAAGATCAAATCATTGCTGTAGGGCTGGATTCTAGTGAAGTCGGGCATCCGCCTGCTAAATTTGAACGTGTCTTTGCCAAAGCCCGTGAAGCTGGTTTTCTGGTGGTGGCGCATGCGGGTGAAGAAGGGCCGGCAGAATATGTCTGGGAGGCTTTGGATCTGTTAAAAGTCAACCGTATCGACCATGGCGTGCGTTCAGAAGAAGATCCGGAACTGATGCAGCGCCTGATCGCTGAAAAAATGCCACTGACGGTTTGTCCATTGTCCAATCTGAAGCTTTGTGTAGTAGAGAATATGCAGCAGCATAATATCCGCCGTCTATTGCAGCAGGGTGTGCATGTCACTGTCAACTCAGATGATCCATCCTATTTTGGTGGCTATATGAATGATAATTTCATTGCTATTACTGAAGCGCTGGATTTAAGCCAAGAGGAATTGAAACAGTTGGCGATTAATTCTTTTGAAGCTTCATTTATGTCTGAGACTGAAAAAAACCAATGGATTAGCAAGATTCATGCACTCGCCTAAGACCTAAAGCCTGCAAAAGACAGGATATACGCTGTCTTTGCTTGCTCAATTGAATGAATTGAACATGAAAGTAAAATTATTGTGGCCAATGATTGCTGCTACCCTGATGAGTTCTGCCTGTAGCGATACCAGTATGGCCCGGAAAGCCCTGAAGCCTGTCATTGAATATCAGTGTGGCCAAGAGCTGAAAAGTTCTAAAGTCTGGAAAATAAGCACTTATCTGATGAGTGAATTACAGCAGCAAAAACTGGAACAAGAGGTGTGTGGCTGCGTTGGTGAACATGCGCTGAAAGAGATACCGGCTACGACCTTATTAAAAGCCACTGTGGATGAGGAACTTAAGGCTGAGCTGACCAAGCAGGCGCTTGCCAATAGCCTAAAAGGCTGTGCCACTGAGTATCTTCAAAATAAATAGCCTGAGTTGTTAGAGCTATTTATTTGATTCTGCAATTATTGGGGGGGCTGTCATGCTCTTCCGCACATGGTTTTTATCGAAAAATTGATGTTTGATCGCCACTGTAATATGACTGAGCAATCAGACTGCCAGCATTCAGGATAGCCAGATAGCTAGTGGTTTGACAATACTAGTCCTGGCTGGGTTTTATGAAATCAGAGCAGGCACATTAAATAAATATAAGACACGCGCCTAGCCCAAGCTCTAGTGATATGGGAAACCAGTAAGATGCAGGACAATTAACATGAAATATAAAGCCAGCCACTATGTTGTAGGCGGGTGATATTTTGCTTTGTATGCTGTTATTACCAAGTTGGAAAGATAGCCAGATCCGTGTCAAACACAGAGGAGAGAAGCAATTCCAAATCTGCAAGGCTGTCCGTCGCTTTCATGTCGCATTTGGCTGGCTGTAGATTAGGTTGTTCTCTTTGATGAATGGCGGCTGGCGCTATAAGCTAAAATTGAGCAGATCAGGCATGAAACCTAGGAAATATCGAGACTATTGTCAGACTTCATAAAATCTGAGAAATTTTTAGCTATATAAGCAAGAACAAAGCATCGCTTTGTTCATAGCGCAGGAGGATGAGCATGTTTTTTTACTGCTACCTCATTATGAGACATTCATTTAGAATGACTCAATTTCCTGCCTCTTTCCTTATATCAGCTAAAAAATCTTGCGAGATATCTTCCTTACTTCGCAAACAGGTGAATGATTAACAGAGTCTAAGCGGTTTTGTTATTTTTAGATTCCTTAATCATTGGAATTTCGGCACAATACCCCATATTTTTCTATTTGAAAAAGGACATCCTGATGAAAAAAATATTAGCTGTGATGGCTCCCCTGGCTCTGCTTCTTTCTGCATGTGCAGCTACAGGTCCAGAGAACACCCAGCCAAGCACAAGCCAGCAATTGGGTACAGCGGCCTTAAAAATTGCAATCAATGCAAAATGTACAACTGAATTGAATAATGTACCTGCTTGGCAGACAGTCACCCGATTGATGACGGCTACGCAAAAACAGGAAGTCCAGACAGAAATCTGTGGCTGTGTGAGTGAAAAAGCACCACAAAGCGTGACAGCCGTTGATTTGGCAACAGCCGCTATTGATCCTGCTGCGCGAGCAACAATTGTAAGCAATGTCGTAGCAAAAACGATTCACGCCTGTGTCGCAGAAGCTGTAAACTAAGCGGCAATGAAATTTGAATAGGCTGACAGGTACAGCCTATTTTTATGGGAAATGAAATGAAAATTGCTGGTGTAGATGAAGCAGGGCGGGGTCCACTGGTGGGACCGGTGGTGGCTGCGGCTGTAATTTTGGATCCGGATAATCCGATTGAAGGCTTGAACGATTCTAAAAAGCTCAGTGAAAAGAAACGGGAAAAGCTTTTTATCGAAATTCAGGAAAAAGCCTTGGCTTGGGCCATTGCAGAGGCGTCAGCAGCTGAAATTGATGAACACAATATTTTACAGGCCTCATTATTGGCGATGCGCCGTGCCGTAGAAGCTTTAAATCTCCAGCCGGATCATGTGCTGGTGGATGGTAATAAAGTCCCCCAAGGTCTGATGATGAGTTGTGAGGCGGTTGTAGGAGGAGATGCTTTACATGCTGAAATCTCCGCAGCCAGTATTCTGGCTAAAGTCAGCCGTGATCGCCAGATGCTGGAGATGGACCAGAAATATCCGCAATTTGGTTTCGCCAAACATAAGGGCTATCCGACCAAAGCGCATTTTGAAGCCATTGCTTTACACGGTGTAATTGATGAACACCGCCGCAGTTTCGGGCCGGTAAAGAAAGTCTTGGCAGCTGTACTTGAGCAGCAGCAAGCAGTTTAAATCTTGATTTATACTGGGCTAAACGGCATAAAAGCGAAGGCAGGTAAATTTAAAGCGGCTTTAAAGCCGCTTTATAATGGACACTTAATTAACGGTTAAAGTTATTTGGTGTCTGATTTTCATCTTCATACGAAGGTTGATAATCCTGATCGATATGTTGAAGATGTTCATGCATCGCGCGTTCATGCTGGATACGTTGGTAAATCTCTTCACGGTGCACAGAGACTTCTTTCGGAGCATTGACCCCAATACGAACCTGATTACCTTTTACGCCAAGTACAGTCACACTGACCTGGTCTCCAATCATTAAAGTTTCCCCGACACGTCGAGTCAAAATCAGCATGTTTTTCTCCTTGCAAAACGCAAAACCTGCAATTTATTGATGTACTAAAAACACAACCTAAAATCACAAAAATAAAATTTGAACTAAAAAAAAGCCTGTTAGCTAAGCTACAGATTTGAATCTGTCCAAATTTACAAAAAATTCCTTAGGCTTAATATAACAGAGCCACTATAAAAAAAACTATAGTGGCTCTGCATTTTTGTAGAGATTTATAAAATACTGTCAGACAAACGCAGTATTTTGCAGGTTCTCTTAAGCGCGTGCGTTAGATTCACCTTGTTCGCGGTCTAGACCGAAGGCAGTGTGAAGTGAACGAACGGCAAGCTCCAGATAATTCTCTTCGATGATCACAGAAATTTTGATTTCAGATGTAGAGATCATCAGGATGTTGATACTTTCATCCGCCAGAGCAGTGAACATTTTGCTGGCCACGCCTGCATGAGAGCGCATGCCTACACCAACAATCGATACTTTTACGATGTCATCACGAGTTGCCACTTCACGTGCACCAATTGCACGGGCTGTTTCTTCCAAAATAGCTTTGGCTTTGGCCAGTTCACTACGATTAACAGTAAAGGTGAAGTCCGTTGTACCATCTTCTTCAACGTTCTGGATAATCATATCCACTTCGACATTGGCATCACCAATTGGCTTCAAGATTTTAGACGCAATACCGGGTTCATCAGGAACACCTAAGATAGTCAGTTTTGCTTCGTCACGATTAAATGCGATACCCGAGATGATTGGCTGTTCCATATTGTCTTCCGATTCAGTAGTAATAAGAGTTCCGACGTTACTTTTGAAGTCTTCGTCAAATGCGCCATCGTCCTCATTATCAAAGCTTGATAATACGCGTAAAGGTACCTGGTACTTGCCTGCAAATTCAACAGAGCGAATCTGTAGAACTTTAGAGCCTAAAGACGCCATTTCCAGCATTTCTTCAAAAGAAATACGGTCTACTTTTTTTGCTTTAGGTGCAACACGTGGGTCCGTGGTATACACGCCGTCAACATCTGTGTAAATCTGGCATTCATCGGCTTTTAATGCAGCAGCAAGGGCAACACCCGAGGTATCAGAACCTCCACGGCCTAAAGTGGTTGTATTGCCATTGGCATCAAAACCCTGGAAGCCTGCAACCACAATTACACGGCCTGCATCAAGGTTCTCGGTCAACACGGCGGTATCGATAGACTCAATACGTGCCTTGGTGAACGAACTGTCAGTTTTAATACCAACCTGACGACCGGTAAGGGAGGTCGCTGCCACGCCAATTGAGTTGAGCGCCATCGCCAACATGGAAATCGTTACCTGCTCACCCGTAGAAACCATCTGGTCAAGCTCACGTGGGTCAGGGGTTTCGGTAATGGCCTTCGCGAGAGCAAGCAAGCGGTTGGTTTCACCACTCATAGCAGATACAACCACAACCACCTTGTGGCCATGGTCATGCCAGCGCTTCACACGACGAGCAACATTTAAAATGCGCTCGGGAGTACCCATTGAGGTACCGCCATATTTTTGAACGATTAATGCCATAGTTGTTCCATCTAAACCATGACCCTGATGTACCTATCAGAGTCAGTTACACAAAATGAAGTTTTTTATTTTGCTTGCAGCCAGGCTGACAGATCAGCCATGACAGGAGCAAACTTCTCGTTAAGTGGCGCGCCACCTTGTGCCAAGTCAGGTTTACCACCACCTTTACCGCCTAGCTCAGTCGCCAGATGTTTGATGATGTCACCTGCTTTAATAGACGCAGTAAAGTCCTTCGCTACAGATGCGATCAAGCTGACCTTGTCACCCTCTACACCTGCAAGCACAATGACTGCATTTTCTAATTTTGATTTCACACCATCATGTAAGTTGCGGAGTGATTTGGCATCCACGCCTTCAACAGTGGTAATCAGTGTTTTGCGACCAGCAAGTTCTTGAACCTGGCTTAACAGTTCGCCCGCTTGTAAGTTCGCCAGCTTTTGATTGAACTGTTCAATCTGTTTTTGCAGGCGGGATGCTGTATCTACCAGTGCTTCAACTTTTTCAATCGTTTGATCTTTCTGTGCTTTTAACAGACCATTAATGGTGTTGATGTCGCGATCTGCTTTTTGCGCCACTTCTATCGCTTTAGTGCCGGTCACTGCTTCGATACGACGTATACCCGCTGCGACACCACCTTCAGAGGTGATTTTAAACAGGCCAATGTCACCTGTGCGTTTGACGTGAATACCGCCACACAGTTCGATCGAGAAGTTTTTCTCATCAATCACTGAGCCCATAGAAAGTACGCGAACTTCATCACCATACTTTTCACCAAATAGCATCATTGCGCCTTTGGCTTTGGCTGATTCGATGTCTAGAAGCTCAGTGGTCACGGGAGTGTTGGCAATTACTTCCGCATTCACAAGACGTTCAATTTCTTGCAGCTGTTCAAATGTTACAGGCTGGTCATTGGCAAAGTCAAAACGCAAGATGTCAGAGGCAACCAGGGAACCTTTTTGTTGAACGTGTGAACCTAGAGTTTGGCGCAGGGCAGCGTGTAACAGGTGAGTTGCAGAGTGGTTGCGTGCAGTGGCTGCACGGATGTCCGCTTTCACTGTTGCTTCTACGTTTTGAGTAACTTTTAAGTTACCCATAGTCACAATACCCTGGTGTACAAATGCACCGCCCGATTTTTTGGTATCTTGTACTTCAAAAATGCCTGTGTCGTTTTTGAAGAGTCCTGTATCACCAATCTGACCACCGCTTTCTGCATAGAACGGTGTCTGGTTGAGTACGATGAGTGCTTCATCGCCTTCAACCACTTCATCAACCTGTTCGCCATCTTTATAGATCGCGATGATTTGACCTTGGCCTTGAGTGGCATCATAGCCGTCAAACTGGGTTTCACCTTCAACTTTAACCACGCTGTTATAGTCGATGGCAAATTTACCTGCATCGCGTGCACGTTGACGTTGTGCAGCCATTTCGACATCAAAGCCAGCTTCGTCAATAGTCAAATCACGCTCACGCGCGATATCTGCAGTCAGGTCGGTCGGGAAGCCGTAGGTGTCATAAAGCTTGAATACTACTTCGCCCGGAATAACTGAACCTTTTAGGTTTGCCAGTTCGCCTTCAAGTAATTTCAAACCTTGTTCAAGTGTTTTTGCAAACTGTTCTTCTTCTTTCAGCAATGCAGCTTCGATACGTGCTTTGTTTGCTTCAAGTTCAGGATAAGCTTGACCCATGATTTCAATTAAAGGTTGCAGCATTTTATGGAAGAATGCGCCAGTCGCACCCAGCTTGTTACCGTGACGAACCGCACGGCGGATAATACGGCGCAGTACATAGCCACGGCCTTCATTAGATGGATTGACACCATCAGCAATCAGGAAGCAGCAAGAACGGGCATGGTCAGCCACGACTTTTAATGAAGCAGGGTACTGAACTGGCGTGCCTTTATCAGCAGCTTCAGCTTGAAGTGCGGCAGTATCCAGACCAATGATTTCAGCCGCAGCTTTTAACAAGTGCTGGAACAGGTCAATTTCGTAGTTGGAATTCACATGTTGCAGAACAGCAGAAATACGTTCCAGGCCCATGCCGGTATCTACAGAAGGTGCTGGAAGCGGGTGAAGCACGCCATCTGCCGTACGGTTGAACTGCATAAAGACGTTGTTCCAGATTTCAATGAAACGGTCACCATCTTCTTCAGGTGTGCCTGGCAAGCCGCCCCAGATATGCTCGCCATGGTCAAAGAAAATTTCAGAACATGGACCGCAAGGACCGGTGTCACCCATCGCCCAGAAGTTGTCTGATGCGTATTTTTCGCCTTTATTATCACCAATACGAATAATACGGCTTGCATCTAGGCCAATTTCTTTGTTCCAGATGTCGAAGGCTTCGTCATCGGTGTGGTAAACAGTGGCATACAGTTTATCTTTAGGCAGTGCCAGCCAGTCGTCACCTGTCAGGAAGTCCCAGGCAAATTTGATCGCATCCCGTTTGAAGTAATCACCAAAAGAGAAGTTACCCAGCATTTCAAAGAAAGTATGGTGACGTGCGGTATAGCCAACGTTGTCCAGGTCATTATGTTTACCGCCAGCACGGACACATTTCTGTGATGACACTGCACGCACATAGTCACGCTTTTCAAGCCCTAGGAAGCAGTCTTTGAACTGGTTCATCCCTGCGTTGGTAAACAGCAAGGTAGGATCATTGGCCGGTACCAGAGAACTCGAAGCGACACGTGTATGCCCTTGCGATTCAAAGTAACGCAAAAATGCTTCACGAATTTCAGCTGATGTCATAAAACGAGTACTCACAACCAAGTCACTCCATAATTTCTGGTTTGGCTAAAAGCAGGACAGTCTGACAAGAGGGTAAGTTCTTTGCTGCCGTGCAGGCTTAAATTTTTAAAAACGCCAAATTATAACGGAAAATGCCTGTTCGACCAATCATTTTAAAATCAATTGCTATGATTTATTTGCAGGGGCAGGCCGGAGATTTTCCAAATCAAAACTTATAAAGAAGAATATGACATTTCAGGCTTTTTTGAGCAGGTGGAAAAACAGGATTTCTGAATACGGTCTGTTTGATCGGAAATGGAAACATCGAAAATTCCTATTTTCCCTAAAGTTTTTGCGGTACTGTGAGAGAAATCCATTAATATAGAAGCGTTTTTAATATCGGCACATAAAAGGTTAGGTCATGCAACGAGTGGCAATCAATGGGTTTGGGCGTATTGGACGAAATGTGCTGCGTGCCTGGTTTGAAAATCCGAAAGCTTTTAATTTTGAGATTGTTGCCATTAACGATATTGCCAATGTCGAAACTTTACTGCATCTGTTCAAGTATGATTCAACGCATGGCCGTTTTCCTGGACAGGTGGACTTAAGCTATGATGCTGAACATATTTATCTGCATGTTGCCTATCAAGAGGCGTGCTTAAAAGTCCAGGTCTTATGCCAGGCCAATCCGGTGCAGTTGCCGTGGAAAAACCTGGAAGTCGATGTGGTGCTGGAGTGTACCGGTCTGTTCCGTTCCCGTGAAGCTGCAACCCAGCATATTCATGCCGGTGCAAAACGTGTGATTATCGGGGCGGCACCCTTCGATACGGTAGATGCCGCGATTGTATATGGCGTTAACCATCATGAGGTCAAAGTGTCTGACCAGATCATTTCCAGTGTTTCCTGTACCACACAGGCTTTGGTTCCCTTGGTGAAAATCATTGATGATGCCTTTGGGATAGATACCGCCCTGATGACAGAAATTCATGCCGTCACCGCAGATCAAAGTGTACTGGATCAGGCGCATCGTGATTTAAGACGTGCGCGGGCTTCGGGACAGAATATTATTCCAACCACTTCAAGTGCGCTCGGTGCCTTAAAACAGGTCATGCCGAAAATGACTGACCGGATTGATGGATATTCAATACGGGTGCCCACCATTAATGTGGCTGCAATTGATTTGACCTTTATTTCTCAGTTACCGATTACTGAGCACAACTTAAATGAAGTGCTGATCAAGGCGGCGCGTCAAGACTTTGCCGAGATTATGTCCGTCACTGATGAGCCTTTAGTATCCTCGGATTTCAATCATTCGCCTTATTCGCTGATCGTAGACCTGACCCAGACGCTGGTCGTTGGGCATCAAGCCAAAGTCTTTGCCTGGTATGATAACGAATGGGGGTATGCCAACCGTTTATTAGACCTCTGTGAGTCTTTTCAGTCACATTAAGTTTATTTTACAAAAGCACCCTGAACCGGGTGCTTTTTGATTAAAAGGCAGATAACAAACAGAGCGGCAGAACAGGAGTGAAGCAATTGATCGAAAAGCACTGGATTTATGTATAAAAGCTCTATGAACTACAGGTTTTTTGGTTAAGATAAGGATAATTAAATGAAATAAGAGCAACGATACGATGTTGATTTGGGGATTTATTATACTATTGACTGTGGCTGTCATTTTTCTGATCTGGTTGCAATTCAATAATAATGATTATTCAACTGCTGTACAGGGGGTATCAGTTGAAGATAAGGTGGCACATTTAGAGGAAAATTTAAAAAAGACCTTGGAAATCGTTCAGGATCTGGCAAAGAAAATGCATGTACAGCAGGAAATGCTGGATCAGACTACGGCCAAGTTACAAAAAGTGGAGCTACAAAATGCCGAGCTGGTCAGTTTGCTGGCACAAGTGGTTGATCTGAAAAAATAACAAGAAATAAATCCATTTAAAAAGTGGCCAAGGTTACCCGATTTGTTTTGGAAAATATTCGGGAAGTTTTTCCCGAAGATCACCCTTTAAATAATTTTAGAAACTTTAGAAGGAAGCAGTCTCGGTATTCGCCGGCTCAATTTGTTATGGCAGCTGAGAATTAAAGATCTTGCTGAGCGCCCTGTTTTAATAGTCGATATTGAGATCAAAACTCATATATGAAGCACTAATTTCAGCTGTCGCCATCTGGTGTGAGACATTCGGCATACTGATTATTCACAATTTTTTTGATTGCTGATGCGCCTTTAGCTATGTTTTTCAATAGAGTCTTTAAACTTTTTAAGCTTACGCTATTCATCCTGTCGCGGTTATCCAGTTGCATGATACCGCTTGTGATGAATTAACAGGAGTAAAGATATAGGTGACTTTGTGTTGCTTATCTACGCCGTAACCATTGGTTGCGACAACTTGGTCTAGACTTATACCTATTTGTACCTAAGTCTTGCTACCTAAGTCGTTCCAGCTCGATAAATTGCATATCACTGACTGATCGGTGGAACCCCAAGTTTAAAGCCTACTACCGGAGTTTCAGTTTTATTGTCATCTTCCTCTGGCCATCTGGATGAAATCTGGGTGCTATCTTCATTATTCTGAGTGGAAGAATCTCTGGCTACTGGATTTTGCGTAGGAATTGCAGGGGTATTTGGATTGCAGACAGTTCATAAGGCAACAAGACGGAATCGTACACAGCTCATGATCCTGTTTGGCATAAATATCTATTTTATCTATAAAATTGAATAGAATCAGGATCGTATGTAAAACGCTTAATTTTTTGAATGGCTCATTTATTCAGCTCGCTCTGATCTGGTCTAGGCGCGAGGGTGATTAACCTAAGTCGACTGCGAAAATTATAAAATTTGCGATGCATAGGCAAAACTATCGTGTTAGACTAGGAGAAATCGGGTGTGTTCCCGATTTTTTTATGCGGATTCGTTCCGCGCTGACAAGAATTTAGGTTTACAACATGCCCATTTCAGAGACATGGTTATTACCTGATGGTGTAGCTGATGTATTACCAGAACAAGCGCAAGTCATTGAAACTATGCGTCGTCAATCACTGGATTTCCTTGCATCTCGAGGTTATCAGCTGGTCTACACGCCATTTATTGAATACATCGAATCTCTTTCTTCTCTTTCAGAATCGAATCAAGATTTAGATCTGGCCACTTTTAAAGTCATCGACCAGCTTTCAGGTCGTTTGCTTGGTGTGCGTGCCGATATGACACCACAAGTGGCACGTATTGATGCGCATGTACATCCAGTAGAAGGCGTGGCGCGTTATTGCTATGCAGGTACAGTACTTCATACCAAGCCTCAGGGTTTTAATACCACGCGTGCGCCTTTGCAGTTAGGTGCGGAGTTGTTCGGTTCAGACAGTATTGATGCTGACGTGGAAATGGTTGATTTGATGATCAGCCTGATTCAGGAAGCTGGTGTGGCTGAAGGGATTCACCTGGACTTGGGTCATGTCGGATTATTCCGTAGTATGGTAGCGCAAGCCGGTCTAACTAAAGCAGATGAGCGACGTTTGTCTGATCTTTACCAGCGTAAAGCCTTGCCAGAACTGCAGGAATACACTGCAGGCTTGAATTTCGGACAAGATTTCTATGCATTGGGCCGTTATGCAAGTGATCTTGATGCATTGCAAGCCCACTTAAGTGAAGACGTGCTGGCAAACCCAGACTTTAAACAGGCCTTTGAAGCTTTATTCAGTACGAAAAATGAAGTGCAGGCCCGCTGGCCAAATTTACACATCGGTGTGGATGTCGTGGAGCTGCGTTCATATCATTACCATACTGGCCTGATGTATGCTGTGTATGCGCCGAATCGTGCTGCCGCACTGGCACAAGGTGGGCGTTATGACGGAATTGGTCGACACTTTGGTCGTGCACGTCCTGCAACAGGTTTCTCGTGCGACTTATATGCATTGAGCACAGGTAAATTTAAAGCCATACAGGTTGTCGTAGCGCCAAAAGGCACCGATACAGCACTTGTGGCGGCCATTCAAAATGCGCGCGCTCAAGGCTTAAACGTGATTCAGTTATTAGGTAATGATGAATTGAGTTCAATTCCGTATGCCACTCACCAGCTGGTGAATGCAAACGGTGAATGGACTGTCAAAACCATTTAAATCGCTAGGCTCAGCATTCATGTCGCTGAGCAAAGCTTTCAATTTTAACAGCATGATGTAATGAGGCTATTATGGGCAAGAATGTTGTGGTACTTGGTACCCAATGGGGCGACGAGGGTAAAGGTAAGATCGTCGACCTGCTCACAGATCAAGCGGCTGCGGTAGTTCGTTATCAAGGCGGACATAACGCAGGTCATACTCTCGTGGTTGGTGGTAAGAAAACTGTATTACACCTCATTCCATCTGGTATTTTACGTGAAAACGTACTGTGCTTAATTGGTAATGGTGTGGTTCTTTCTCCTGAAGCCCTCATCAAAGAGATGGATATTCTTGAGAAAGAAGGTGTACCAGTTAAAGAGCGCTTACGTATTTCTCCAAACTGTCCATTAATCCTGCCGAACCATATTGCACTTGACCAGGCGCGTGAGAAAAAGCGTGGTAATGCGAAAATTGGTACAACAGGTCGCGGGATCGGTCCAGCATATGAAGATAAAGTGGCTCGCCGTGCAATCCGTGTGGCTGACCTGGTTCGTGGTGGCGAGCATCTGACCGCTCTGCTGACTGAGCTGCTTGAATACCATAACTTCCAGTTAACCGAATTCTACGGTGTAGATGCAGTTAAACTTGAGGATGTGCTGGCACTTTGTGACCAATGGCGTGAAGTTGTGGCACCGCTGGTAATTGACGTCACTGGCGAATTGCACAAATACCGTAAAAACGGTGACAACATTATGTTTGAAGGCGCACAAGGTTCACTGCTAGACGTAGATCACGGTACTTATCCGTACGTGACTTCTTCAAACACGACTGCGGGCGGTGTAAGTTCTGGTTCAGGTTTAGGACCATTACATCTGAACTATGTATTGGGTATTACCAAGGCATATACAACCCGTGTGGGTGCAGGCCCATTTCCGACTGAGCTGATCTATGATGCAGCCAATGATACAGGGGATGCTATCGGTAAGCACCTGGGTACAGTAGGTAATGAATTTGGTGCATCTACAGGCCGTCAGCGTCGTTGTGGCTGGTTTGATGCAGAAATCCTGCGCCGCTCGGTAGAGGTTAACTCCCTTTCTGGTATTTGCTTAACTAAACTTGACGTTCTGGATGGTTTGGAAGAAGTGAAAATTTGTGTGGGTTATGAGGCGGCTGATTCGGGTTGTGTAGGTTCTTCTGATGCGCTGGCATTTGAAACCTTAAAGCCAATTTATGAAACCATGCCAGGCTGGAAAGAATCAACTTTCGGAGCCAAATCGCTAGACCAGTTGCCACAAGCAGCAATCAACTATGTGAAACGTCTGGAAGAGCTGATTGAATGTCCAATCGACATCATCTCAACAGGCCCAGACCGTGAAGAAACTATTGTTCTTCGCCACCCGTTTGAAGCTTAATTTAAGCCAAGAATGATAAAAAAACCCTGTGGATTCACAGGGTTTTTTTATAGAAAAATATTATTTTTCAGGCTTTAAAATAGTTTGAGAATATTAAAAATCATGGTCTTGTTCAGACTAAAGTTAATTTATTCTGTTATGTGTAAAGCGTGAAGCCTTGCTAGAATAAGAGCACGATAAAATCTGGAATGCAGGATGCATAAAAATATTTCAGGAACCATGTTCTATTCACTGCTGTTTGCCATGGGCGGTGCTCCGACCATTGCCATGCTGATTATTCGTGCCCAAACCCAAGACCCTGATATTATTTATGGTGCATTCATTGGTTTAAGTGTCATTATTGCCTGTGTGTTGGTACCGGTAATTTTGCTGCAAAATGGGATACTGTTTTTTAAGCGTAAAAGTGTCGTTCTGGAAGAGAAAATTAGACCGCTCTGTCAGCTGTATTTGGGTTTAAATGTCGCCTGTCTGGTCTATTGGCTGGCCATACAGTATTGGGGTTAAAATTACATAAATTATAAGAAGATGAAGTAAATCAACGTTTAGTTGTTACAATCTTTCAATTATAATTTTTTACAAGATCAATTAGCGTTTGCTTAAGGTGGAAATGATTATAATGAAAAATAAACTTTTATGCGCGATGAGTGCCACAGCAGCTATTACTTTGTCGGGTTGTACAACTATTGCGGATATGGCGGGCGCAGACACGGTCACTTTAAATGCCACCGCTTCACAAAGTTATAATGCCATGGTGACAGATGCCAGAGCAAAAGGCCAGTTGGACACCAGCTCTGCTACTTATAAACGTATCAATACGGTATTTAACCGTTTAAAGCCTTATGCGAACCAGATGAATCAGACGGGTACAGCATTTCAGTGGCAATTGGCTGTACTTAAATCTGACCAGGTAAACGCTTTTGTGGCGCCAGGTGGCAAGGTAGTATTTTATACTGGTATTGTGACCAAGTTGAATCTGACTGATGCTGAAATTGCCGCAATTATGGGGCATGAAATGGTGCATGCGCTAGAAGAACATTCTAAGCAGAAAATCGGTGCGCAAGCCTTGACTGATCTGGCACTAGGCATTGGCCTGAGTGCAGCAGGGGTTGGACAGGGTGGAGCAGCCGTTGCTCAGTTAGGCAGCCAGATCGGTATAGGCTTGCCATATTCACGCAATCTTGAAAGCCGAGCTGACCAAGGTGGTTTAGGCTTGATGGCACGTGCGGGCTACAATCCGAATGCAGCGATTAGCTTGTGGGAAAAAATGAACAAGCTTTCAGGTAGTAGCACAGGAGCAACATTCCTGTCTACTCACCCATCTAATGCACAGCGTATTGCTGCGATGCGTCAGAATCTGCCAGCTGCCATGCAGATTTATAATCAGCATAAATGATCATAGGCTCTGGTCCAGTAAGATCAGGGGAATTTAAAAAGCAGGGCACAGGCTCTGTTTTTTTATGGTGATTTATTTTAAAATGAAGTAGATATTAAATAAAAAAGGCAAAGTAAAATACTTTGCCTTTTATGCTTAACTTAAGATCGGATGATCTTAGTGGTTGTGACCACCCGCACCGTGTACGTGACCGTGATCCAGTTCTTCTTGAGAAGCTTCACGGATTTCAACAATTTCAACTTCAAAAGTCAAATCTTGACCAGCAAGCGGGAAGTTTGCATCAACAATAACGTTATCGCCTTCAACTGTTTTAACAGTTACGATTTGAACGCCATCATCAGTTTGAGCCTGGAACTGCATACCTGCCTGAATATTGTCTACACCTTGGAACATTTGCTTAGGTACTTCTTGTACCAGATCCGGGTTATATTCGCCATAACCTTCTGCAGCAGGAACATTCACAGTGAATTTTTCACCTACGGTTTTGCCTTCTAGAGCTTTTTCTAAACCTGGGATGATGTTACCTGCACCGTGCAAATAGGCAAGTGGTTCACCTTGAGATTTGTCGAGAGTTTCACCCTCTGCGTTAGTCAATGTGTAGTGGAAAGAAACCACGAGGTCATTTGCAATAGCAGTCATGTTATTGATCCATTCAATTTTCTTAAGGGTACATCATAAAGTGAAATTGTATTTTTGTAGACTAAAATTAGCAAAAAAATGCAATTTGACCTTTTTAATGACGATTTTTTAAATAATGAGGACAAATTTCTGTATTTCAATGCAATTTTAGCTTTGGAGAAATTTTACCTGTAACAAAATCTTTAGCGATGAATAGGCCTGCATGGGCATAAGCATGAATAGTAGCCTGATGAAGTCGATATAAGGATATCTATGAATTTAGCCATAAAACCTGACACATTGACCTGTCCTAATAATTCGCCCCCCACTTTTTGCTATTATGATGATTTTTACGCGCGGTTATATGATTAACCTGCTTGTTTTTATGTTTCTCGTGCAAATACAGTAGCCATGGAATGCTTATAGTATGCATGGGCTTGAACCGGTCTTAAGTAAAATTGTTAGAAAAATTATAAAACGTAGTAGTTTTATAAGCGTGATTCAGAAAAACGTTTTTCCCTAAAATTTAGAATTATAAGTAGGAAAAGAGAGAAGAAAGCTAGAAGATAACATGCTTATCTTCTAGTCAGAATATTCAAAGCTAAATAGGGTGGGTTTATTTTTCAATTGGATAAAGCTTTACTTCAGGAGCACTATCTGTAAAGAAACTGAACAGGCTTTTTAACCAGATGAACGCTTTTTGAAAAATATTTGCCTCTTCAATATCGACCCGATCTTCAATCTGGATGGTACGAATAAGCTGGTTGTTTTGGTAGATCTGTACCGTTGCTAACGGCACGACAGCTGCCAAAGGGGCAATCAATTCAGGTGTAGTAATTTCCACATTAATGTGGGTCTGGGTTTCTGGTAAGGGTTCGATACTTTGTAAAATACCATTACCAGTATCGAGCATGACACGTTGCTGGGCCTGATCAAACTGGTTCAGATCAATGGTGTAGTGCTGGTCATAGAGCGAAGTGGTCACAATCTGCGGCTGCTTGGTTTGCACCTTAAACATGTTTAAAGTTGATTTAATCACTGGCAGCTCAGCCAATAATTGCTGATCTTTAATCGCAATTTCATTACGGGTGTAGGTATAAGCCAAATTCATCAACTTATGCGCTATTTCCGCACGTTTTAGGGCGCTTTTGCTGCCCAGTACCACCACAACCAGACGACGATTCGGTATTTCAATATCATGGGTTAAGCGGTTAGCAGTCAAGGCAAGATTATAACCAGCAGCGCGAGTAAAACCGGTTTTTAAGCCATCTACACTCGGATCAAGCTTGAGCACCAAGTTAGTGGCGCGGTGAAAATGGTTGTTATAGCTAAAACTCGGCTGCTTGGAATAATACAGATAATCCGGAGTTTCATTCACCACCGCCATCGACAAACGTGCCAGATCGGCTGCTGTTGAATAATGCTGAGGCATGGTAATACCGGCCGGATTCTGAAAATAGGTATGTTCCATGCCCAGAGCTTTGGCTTCCTGATTCATCCGATCTACAAATTTAGGGATATTGCCAGAAACTTTTTCTGCTAAAGTCACTGCTGCATCATTTGCCGACATGATAATCAGACCAGCCAGTAACTGGTCAACGGAAATCTGCTCACCTTCTTTTAGGTACATCTGCGACTCATCCCACATGATGGTTTTCACCACAGGACTCGCTGTTAAAACTGTATGTTTATCCAGTTTCCCGGCCTGAATATCTTTGAGGACAATATAGGCCACCATCATTTTGGTCAGCGAAGCCGGCGCACGTTGAACATCCGCATTATGCTCGGCAATGACTTGACCAGACTGTGCATCAAGAATCGTCCAGGCTTCTGCTTCTACACTTTCCGGAAGAATATTCAGTAGGGCAGCATACGAAATTGCAGGGACAAACAGACTGAGCACTGCAATCAGTGAGATGATGTATTTCAAAGATGTTCCTTTATAACCAGATGGTCGATGAACGATTTAATTTTTAGGCATGCTATGCCTTTTTTTTCAGGATAGCTAGTCAGAAATGTAGACAAATGCGACAGCCGAGCAATACAGGTCTAAAAAATGCTAAGCTAAGCCATAACTTATTTATCTGTATTTTATATCGCCTATTATGTTGCATTATCAAATCGAATTTGACGATTATCGTCAGCATCTTATTCACGTAACTGTTCGCTTTTTGGCAGATCCAACGCAGGTGCTTTCTTTACCGACCTGGATTCCGGGCAGTTACCTGATTCGTGAGTTCTCCAAGCATATTGAAGCGGTCAAGGCTTATGATGAGGCAGGCCGTCAGCTAAAAATCCAGAAATTTGAAAAAAACAAATGGCGTTTATTTAATACCGATCATGAACTGATTACGGTGGAATATGATGTTTATGCCTATGATTTGTCGGTGCGTGGTGCCTATGTAGATCAGAACCGTCTTTATGTAAACCCAGCCTGCGCCTGTCTGGGACTGGAAGGCCATGAACATGAAGAAGTGGAAGTGGAAATATTCCTGCCCGATGAGCTGAAGCATTTCCAGCTCGCTACTGGCATGCAAGCCAAAAGTCTGGTCAAAGGCCGCTTTACCCTTAAAGCTAAAAATTATGCCGAATTAATTGATGCACCATTTGAGCTGGCAGAGCAGACCCGTTTCAGTTTTGAGGCCAATGGCATTCCGCATGAGTTTATTGTATCAGGTAAACACAGCATGAATGTGGAGCGCATGCAGCAGGATATTGAAAAAATCTGTGCTACAGAAATCGCCATGTTCGGCTCAGCTCCTTTTGAAAATTATACCTTTATGACCATGGCAACCGGGAATAGTTATGGTGGTCTGGAGCATCCGAACTCGACCAGCCTGATTACGCCACGTGATGACCTGCCTAAGGCGGATGAGCCGGAACAGCCTTCCAAAGATTATCAGCGTTTCCTCGGACTGTGCAGCCATGAGTATTTTCATTCCTGGTTAGTGAAATTTATCCGCCCTGAGAACTTTGTTAATTATGACCTGAACAAAGAAGGCTATACTTCTTTGCTGTGGATTTTTGAAGGTTTTACTTCATATTATGATGACCTGATTTTGCTGCGTAGCGGTGTGATTAATCAGGAATCTTATCTGAGCTTATTAAAAGCACAGATTGACCGTTATCTGCAAAATCCGGGACGTTTTGTTCAGTCTGTGGCGGAGTCGAGTTTTGATGCCTGGGTGAAGTTCTATCGTCAGGATGAAAACACGAATAATGCCGGCACCAGTTATTATAATAAGGGCTGTCTGGTCGCTTTGTGTCTGGACCTAGGCCTGCGCCTGCGCGGTTCAAGTTTGGATGCTTTAATGCGTAAGCTGTATGAAAATGCGCAAAACGGTATTCAGGTCAATGAGCGCACGATCTTTGAACTTTGTCAGGAACTCACGGGTGATGACTGGGTCGAACAAATCAATCACCTGATCAATACGACAGATGAGTTACCATTGGATCAGCTTTTCCCTGAGTTTGGCCTGAGCTATAGTCTGAAAAATGACAAATCGCTCCCATTCGGTCTGAAACTCTTAGATAAACCTGAAGGTGTGTTGATTCAATCTGCTCGCCGTAATGGTACTGGGGCGGCAGCTGGCTTATCTGCCCATGATGTGATTGTTGCGATTGATGGCTTGAAAGCGACGACTAAACTTGTAGAGAAATATGCGAAGCAAGAAGGGAGTTATGCTGTTCATGCTTTCCGCCGCGATGAGCTGATGCGTTTTGAAGTTCAGGCAGGTGGTTCTGAGTTGACAGAAGTGGAACTCAAAGTTGAAGATCAGGCCAAAGTTGAGAAATGGTTAAAAGCTTAATTGGTAAACTGGATTAATTTAAGGTAGAACCGGTGCGGTGTATTAATTCAGTCTTGATCGAACATTACCCACAAGAGATTTTATGTTAAATCAACAAATAATCCCCTAAAAATAGGGGATTATTTGTTTCTATTATATACTTAAGTCTATAAAGCTTAAGAAGAACTACCAATGACTAATATACGATTATTATATGTAAGTAAGTTCAGATCTAAAGTTTATTCTAAGTCTGAACTTTATGAAATTTTAACCGAAGCATTAAAGTTTAATGGAGCGAATCAAATCTATGGGGCGCTTTATTATGGAAATGATTACTTTGTTCAATGTCTAGAGGGGCAAGAAGATAAAGTAAAACATCTTTTTCATGATAAAATTTTAAAAGATCCACGTCATGAAAATTGTGAAGTTCTTTATCTTGAGAAAATCGATACATATCTTTTTTCTAATTGGTATATGAAATATGCCAACATTGATCAGGAGGTAGTTGATTTTTTCTCAGAGAATCATAATGATATTTTTAATCCCTACTTATTAAGTAGTTCTACGATTCCCCCTTTTATAGAATTACTCAGTCAGCATGCTGATAATTTTTCTATATTAAAAAGTAAAGCTTTAATTACTTCAAATCCAATTTGAAAAAGCCCATCTTTGAATGAATAAAATGAACATAAGACACATTAGATGAAGTCGAAAATGGGAGCCTTAAGCTCCCATTTTTATAAAATTAAGATTTGTAAAGTTATTCGAGTACTAATCTGGCATTTTGAGCTTGTATAGGGCGATTATTAGGATGTTCCATTAATTTTGAGAACGCTTTAATTTGCTTTGCTGATGCCTGTTGAACATCTTTGAGAACAATCCATCTCACGCCTTCTGAACAAGGTGGTGTAGTTAATGAACCATTAAAACGATAATAATCAAGATTTTCTGGTAAAAATGCACTTGCTATATCTTGGTGTTTTAAAGTTTTTGTATCACCTGCAGTTTTAGGAAATTCCTTCCATAATTTAGCAAGTTTTTCATTCTTTTTGCCTTCTTCAAACATTAGGGCCACCACTGTTAATTCACCTTCTGGTGATGCATGAACTAAATGCATTTCCATTGGGTAGGTTTTGCCATGAATTCTATTTTCACTCGGGCTGTGTAAATGGAATTGTTTTAATTCAAATTTTTTATTGTCTAATAACAAGTAATTACCTTCGTTGAAATTCACTTGTACCGTACGTGCATTATTAATAATGCTTTTAGAGTTAGATACATAATTGAACTTCAATGGAGGTAATTCTGCTTTTATAGTTTGATCAATGTTAATTGGTGACTGGTTTTTACCATTACATGCAGCATATTTTTCACTGATATCAGCCCAGTGCTCGGGTGCTTGTTGATTTGCATAGCCCCAATCTAAATTAGCTCCAGCGAATGCTGCATTAGACGCAAAGAGCGTTAAAACCATAAGTGCTTTAAATTTCATTTTTAACTCAATGTTGAGGTTGATAAAAGAATTTTAATTATAGTCAGTAATATAAAAGGAAACTTAAAAGCCTGTTTATTTATTAAACAACTATGTTTTTATGAGTCATAATTATCATTTGTATGGGCTGATTTTAACCAATATTAAAGAAAATACTTTATCCAATAGATAGATAATAAAGTCCAACTTATTGCTATGCATTAAAAATAGAGAAAATTTTTAAACTACCGCTCTTCTAAAAAGTTATCTCTAGCGGATTAATCAGCATCACCTAAAGCTGTATTAGAACGTGATTAAGTTTCCCTGAAATTAACCTAATACCAATTATATTAAGCTGCACAATATATTTTATGTTATTAATTCTTATATGTTTTTTAAGTTAAAATCCTAGACACTGGTCTAGGATTTTCTTATTTCATATACACCCATTATATTAAATGGAGGTAGATTCAGTTGAGATCTATGTAGCAGCTTTAGGCCTGTTACTATGCCGGCAAATACAGATAGCACATCCTATTCAACTTAAAATAGATCTCTTTCATAAATCAAAAAACGATCTTCTTTTTGGTTAATATTTGCACTCCAGATTTCTTGGCATTCGTGCATAATCTGCGGATGA
>NZ_JAMXXZ010000031.1:0-29778 GCF_024129285.1 Acinetobacter sp. S4397-1 | reverse complement strand
TTTGATAACCACTTTAAGGTGTTTGATTTGGTATTCTTCTATGTCAATTATGGCTATGTCTGATGCCAGCATACTTTTTAGAACACCACCAAATTATCATCAGGCTTCATTGCTGCTGCACTTTGATAAAGCCGGAAAGCTTTTTCCGGCTCATGGGCAACTAGATAAGATTCAAAATATAGTGCCGCAATCAGATTAAGTGCCTGCGGATGCTGGCTCTGAGCTGCTTCAGACCAGTAACGAAAAGCCATGGTCTGATTTTTATCGACATACCAGCCATGAAAATAGGCCAGACCGATTAAGGTTTTAGCCTGGGCATCTGTATGTTCTCTGGACTGCTGCAACAGATGCTGAAACACCCGTTGACGCTGGTCAGTATCAATCCAGCCCAATAAAACACCAGCATAATAATCATACAACCCGCTCTGGTCGCCTAAATGAATACAGCGCTTAATAAAATACAGCGCCTGTTTGTGGTCCTGCGGTAAAATTTTGCCGCGCGCATACGCATCAGCGATCTGCTGATTGGCCATCAGATGATCCTGCTGTGCGGCCAGAAACAGGTAATGCATGCCTAAACTCAGGTCCTGCTGAGCGCCCTCTGCCAGATAATGCTGTGCCAGCTGATACTGCGAATTGGCATGGCCCTGCGTGGCATGTTGAACCAAAAGTTGCAGCCGTTGCTGTTCTGCTGTGCCATGGTCAGTTTCAGTCAGCTCGCTCATACGATACTGGGCATCCAGATGACCACGAGCCACCGCATGCCGATACCAGTACAAGGCTTTTTCAAGATCATTCACATGCTGAGGATGACCATCGTACATCTGGCCTAAATGATAGGCAGCTTCTTCACTTCCCAAACTGAAAGCTTTTTCCAACAAGCTGATGGCTTTTTCTGAATTCTGCTCACGCCCCTGCGCCTTTAAATGCATCAAGGCCATACCGACATAGGCCTGCGGCCATTCCTGCTGCTGTGCCAGGCTCTGATAAATCTGATAGGCACGTTCATGGTCCGGATGATCAGGATCAGCAGCTAAACGTGCCGCATGCTTGAGCTGGGCGTCCATCTGCTCAATCCATAAATCATGCTGCACAGCCTTGGCCTGATCACGTTGGACCGGATCTGGACGCTTCCACATCCAGAAGGCTAAAGCAGCAATCCCCAAAATCAGCACTAGCAAAAACCACATAGTTGCTCCAAGACATTGTTTTTGTTATGTGTATAAAATAATTATTGTAAATTTAACATAAACTACAGCCTAGGCTCTGTGTTTTTTAAGTGGCCTAATCAGGCTTTACTGCGCTTCGTATCAAGTTTTTTCAGTACTTCTGAGACGGCGATCATGGCAAAGCTGGAGGTTACCACGACAGCTGAGCCATAACCCCCACAGCGCAGACCGGCACTGGCACATACCTCGGCCCCTGAGAAAGGATTATCAATTGAATAGACACAGGTGATGCCAAATTTTTCTTTAGGCTTTTTACAGATACCTTTGGCACGTAATTGGGTACGTAATTTGGCCAGCATCGGATCCTGTTCGGTCCTGGACAAATCAGCCACGCGAATCTTTAAAGGATCTAATTTCCCGCCGGCACCACCAGAAACAATTAAAGGTAGCTTGTTAAAACGGCAATGCAGCATCAGCGCCAATTTGGCTTTGACGTCATCAATACAGTCCAGAATGATATCAGGCTGTCCAGCCAGCAGCTCTTTCACATTTTCAGCGGTGAGGTAGTCATCAATCAGATTCACCTTGATGCGGGGATTAATGGCCCGGCAACGCTCCGCCATAATTTCAATTTTCTCACAGCCCAAGGTGGTGGTCATGGCCGGTAACTGACGGTTGATATTCGATGCTGCAACCACATCCATGTCGACCAGGGTCAGCTCGCCAATCCCGGTTCGTGCCAGTGCTTCAACCGCCCAAGAACCCACCCCGCCAATACCAATAACCATCACATGACTGTTTTCATAATGATGAAAGCTGTCCTCGCCATAAATCTTGGCCACACCGGCAAAACGGCGTTCATATTCATCATCTTGAAGCAGATCAGTCATAGGTCATCTATAGCAATAAAAATACTCGATCATTTTAGCAAAATCCGCTTTTTTTTACTGCCATTAAATGTTCAATCCATTTCAACGATCATCAGCTCTGATGAGCACGCCAACCTGCCCACAACAAATGAAATATCAGCAACCCATTAAGCAGCTGTCATCTAGCTAAAGAGGGTGAAAGGTCATGCTATTTATCACCTTCTGGGTTGGAAGCTTCTGTGCAACCTGCTTTATTTTTATTTTCTGCCTCGCCCCAAACACACAACCCCATTCTCACAGTAGTCTCATTCGCTTAGGATGATTTGGCTTTGTCATCTTCGCCATAATGAACACAGCCTCATCTGATTGGGTTATTGCTCCTGTGGGTTTGTTTTGATCGCATTGAATATTTTCACTCTAGAAAAAACGCGCTCAACAAAATAAAAAAAGAGGCTTAAGCCTCTTTTCATGTCACTTGAACTTAGTCTTTATTCATAATGAAAAAATATTCACGGTAATATTTCAGTTCGGCAATCGAATCACGAATGTCATCCATCGCCAGATGCGAGGCATTTTTCTTAAGACCGCTCATGATTTCAGGACGCCAGCGTTTGGCCAGCTCCTTGACTGAAGAGACATCCAGATTACGGTAATGAAAATACTGTTCCAGCTCCGGCATCAGACGGTGCAGGAAACGCCGGTCCTGACAGATCGAGTTCCCACACATTGGTGATACTTTCGGATTCACCCATTTTTTCAAGAATTCAATGGTTTCCCGCTCGGCATCCTGCGCCTTTAATTTACTGCGGCGCACACGTTCAATCAGACCGGACTGGCCATGTTGACGGGTATTCCATTCATCCATCGCATTCAAGATACGATCTGACTGATGCACAACCAGCACAGGACCCTCAGCAAGAATATTCAGGTTATCATCCGTCACAATGGTGGCGATTTCAATAATCTGATCATTGTCAGTGTCCAGACCTGTCATTTCCAGGTCAATCCAAATCAGGCGGCTATCCGGTGTGCTGCTCATAAATTGTGTGATCTAATCAGTTTAAAAATAATATAGTAGCAAATTTCCTGCGACTTGGCTGTATTCACCCTCGGCTTCATGCTATTTTTGCCTTCTCGCACCCATGGTTTTTTAGGAATTGAATGGCTTTAATCCGTAAGCGTCGTTTGACCGAACAACAGCAGCGCCGTATTCAGAAACAGCAGAAAACGCGTCAGGAAGATCTTGATACCTCCCAGGACCTGGAAGGCTTAGTGGTACAGCATTATGGCCGCCAGCTCGAAGTTCAGACCTTGTCGGTACCTGAGCCGCATCCTGAAAAACCTGTGGTCGCCGATGGTGAGCCGGAACCGTTCTGGAAACCCATTGAACCAGACAGTGTCTGGCGCTGTCATACCCGGACCAACCTCGAACTTTTGGTTACCGGCGACCGGGTAAAATGGCAAGCCGATCCGAATACTGGTCTCGGAATTATCACCGCGATTCATCCGCGTAAATCCTTATTGACCCGTCCTGACCGTTATCACAAGGTCAAACCGGTGGCAGCCAATATTTCCCTGATTGTCATTGTATTTGCACCACTGCCTGAACCTGCCCCGGGTTTAATTGACCGCTATCTGGTCGCCTGTGCCGACGCTCAAATTCCGGCATTACTGGTGTTGAATAAGTCCGACCTACTTAAAGAGCAGGACCCTATTCTGGAACTATTGAATGAATACAAAGATTTAGGCTATGAAGTGATGCAGACCCAGTCGGATGGAGACCTATCTGCATTAACCGCCCGCTTGAATGATGAGACCGTTGCCTTTGTCGGTCAGTCGGGTGTGGGTAAAAGCACTTTAATCAATGCCATCGTACCGGATGCGGCACAAAAGACCAATGTGATTTCTGAAAACTCAGCGCTGGGGCAACACACCACGACCTCGACTCGCCTGATTCCTTTTGGTGAAAATGCAGCCCTGATTGACTCACCGGGAATCCGTGAATTTGGTTTATGGCATCTGCCTTTAGAAAAGATCCCCAGCGGCTTTCCAGAAATTGAAAATCTGCTTGGTCACTGCCAGTTCCGGAACTGTACCCATAAACACGAAAAGCAGTGTGCCCTGCGTAAAGCAGCAGCAGATGGTGAAATTTTACCCCGCCGACTGGACAGCTATCTGCGTTTAATTGATGAAATCACGGAAGCACAGCAAAAAAATTAATTTTCTTAAGCCTTAGCCCTTGAAGCGGTGATTTTGATCACCATATTTATGAGCTATACTCTTGGCAATTTCAAAATTGTAATTAGGTGGATTGTGGAACGTTGGTTCGAGTTTATGGGGAATCACCCCTTCTTGTTTGGAACACTCGCGGTACTCGTGGTTTTATTCTTCATTATCGAAGGTCAACGTAACGGTCGTAAAATTTCCCCGCAATCGCTGGGCATTTTAGTCAAAGCCAAAAATGCCATGCTGATTGATTTACGTGATGGCAAAGATTTTCGCGAAGGCCACATCAGTGGGAGCCGCAACATTCCCTATAGCCAAATTACAAAACATCTTGATGAGTTAAAAACATCTGATCGCCCGCTGGTGTTCATTTGTAATCTTGGGCAGGTTGCAGGTTCTGCACTCCAGCAGGTCGGTCATGCAGATGCTTATCGTCTTGATGGCGGAATCAGCAACTGGAAAGCTCAAGGTTTACCTCTAATTAAAAGCAAATAATCTGCGAACAGGAGATTGACCATGGCTGAAGTCACTATTTATTCGACAACTGTATGTCCGTATTGTGTCCGTGCAAAACAGCTCCTTGAGCGCAAAGGCGTTGCGTACAAAGAAATCAATTTGTCGAATGAAGCACCTGAAGTACGTATTGAATTGATGCAGCGCACCAATCACCGTACCGTGCCACAAATTTTTATCAATGAACAATTCATCGGCGGTTTTGACCAGCTTTATGCGTTAGAGCGTGAAGGCAAACTTGACGATTTACTGGCTTAATTTACTAAAATCATTATTTTATATTAAGGATTAAAGAATGAGTGAAGAACAACAAGCTCAACCACAACTGGCATTAGAGCGCATTTACACTAAAGATATTTCTTTTGAAGTTCCTGGGGCGCAAGTTTTTACCAAGCAATGGCAACCTGAGTTAAATATCAATCTGTCTTCTTCGGCAGAAAAAATTGATCCGACTCATTTTGAAGTGGCTTTAAAAGTGGTCGTTCAAGCCAATAATGAGGGCGAGACTGCGTTTATCGTTGATGTGACTCAAGCCGGTATTTTTCTGGTCGATGGCGTTGAAGAAGAACGTTTACCTTATATTCTAGGTGCTTACTGCCCGAACATTTTGTTCCCCTTCCTTCGTGAAGCCGTGAATGACATGGTTACCAAAGGCAGCTTCCCGCAGTTACTGCTCACTCCTATCAACTTCGATGCTGAATTTGAAGCCAATCTGCAACGCGCGCAAGCGACTGCGGTTGAAGGTCAAGCTTAATCGCTTTTCCCGGATATTAAAAAAGACCGCTTGTGCGGTCTTTTTTATTTCTTTTTTCCCTCTCCTTTTAGGAGATGAGAAACATTGTGTCGCAAAGGGAGAGGTAAATTAATTATTTAAAATTCTAGAACCCTTCTCTCTAACTCTCTCTCAAAGGGAGAGAGAACTTAATGCATTTTACTCAGCATCCAGCATCAATTCTGCGCTCATACCAACGGTATTAAAACCGGCATCCACATACAAGATTTCACCCGTAATTCCTGAAGCCCATGGAGAACACAGGAATAAGGCCGCATTACCCACTTCTTCAATGGTAACGTTACGTTTTAGCGGTGCCACTTTTTCATTCAGATCCAGCATTTTACGGAAAGACTTGATACCTGAAGCTGCCAGTGTACGGATTGGACCGGCAGAGATTGCATTTACACGAATACCTTCTTTGCCCAGGCTTGATGCCAGATAGCGTACACCTGCCTCTAAAGACGCTTTGGCCATCCCCATTACGTTATAGTTTGGCATCACGCGCTCAGAACCTTGATAAGTCAGAGTCAGCAGACAACCCTGGCGTGCTGCCAATAACGGCTTTGCAGCACGCGCCATGGCTACAAAACTATACGCACTGATGTCATGAGCAACATTAAAACCTTCACGGTCTGTCACCTGGGTAAAGTCACCATCCAGAGTATGGGCAGGTGCAAAACCGATAGAGTGAACCACACCATCAAGACCGTCCCAATGCTTTGCCAGTTCAGCAAAGGTGCCTTCAATTTCAGCATCTACGGCCACATCACAAGGAAACACTAGTTCAGAACCAAATTGTGCGGCAAAGTCATCAACACGTTTTTTCAGTTTTTCATTTGGATAGGTAAAAGCAAGTTCTGCACCTTCACGATGTAAGGCTTGAGCAATACCAAAAGCAATTGATAATTTACTTGCAATACCTGCGATCAAAAAGCGTTTACCCGCCAAAAGTCCTTGTGCCATGTGAATCTCACTCAAAATAATTTAGAAGCATAATGCCAAGTCTCTGGCATTTTAGAAATTGCATAATGCATCTTTTTTTAGACCTGATGAAAGGAAGTCAAATTTCCGGCTGGTTCAAACCCTTACACTAGAGCGCTAAATGCAAGGCTTGATGGCTATTTTTCCACAGCTGTTCAGCCAGCTGCTCTTGATCCATAGCTAAGCTTTGCGCCAGTCCTTGCAGTACATAAGGTAAATTGGCCGGGGTATTGCGGGTTCGATGCTGCGTAGAAATTTGACAGCATAAGGGTGTCATATCGGGACAGTCGGTTTCCAAAACAAGGTGTTCAGGACCAATTTCCTGAACTACGGCATGGAGTTTTTTAGCATTGGGATTGGTAATCTGCCCGGTCACCCCAATTTTAAACCCCAGTTTAATAAAGGCCTTGGCTTCCTCTATGCCGCCACTAAAAGCATGGGCAATACCGCCCAAACGGAATTGCTGCCGTTTTAAGATCGCCAGAGTTTCTGCATGGGACTTTCGGATATGCAGTAATACCGGCTTGTCAAACTGCTGCGCCAATTCAAGTTGCGCTACAAAAAAATGCTGCTGCTTCTGAAAAATTGCGTCCTGCTTGTGCTGCTTTAAAAAGGTATCGAGGCCAATTTCTCCAATTGCTACACAATCTTCAGTGCTGAGCAACGCTTCTAAATCTGCCAAATGTGAACTTTGATGCTGCTCAATATAAAATGGATGCAGCCCAGGAGCCAGATAACTCCGCGGCGCATCCCGCAATTGATTGAGAAAGCGCTGGCTGTGCAGCAAGTCCTGAAATCTGGACTGGACAAAGCCGATCAAAATTAACCGCTCTACCCCCATCGCTTTGGCGGCATAGGCCAACTGTTCCCGATCCGAATCAAAGTCGGGAACATCAAAATGGGTATGGGTATCAAACAGCGAATAAGACATTAAGACTGGGCTTTACTGTCACGGGCCGCACTGGCCGCTTGCTCATTTTCGACTTCAGCCTGTGGTAAATAGGCTGTTTTCAAGACCGTTTGTAATTGATCATAAGGAATGGTTAAGCGCGGCAATCCCACCACATACGGACCAATTTCGTATTCTCCATATTGCAGAATCAAACCTTGAGTCGATAAATAGAAATTATCCGATAACTTAAATTTCCATGCCTGTTCATATTCCTCAACATTGCTGGCCAGTTCAGAATCAATGACCCACTGTTTAAAGGCTTCGTGGGCTTTCTTTTCCAGAGCAGCCTTTTGATTAGGCGCTAAAATATCCTGCAATTCGACAATTTTTTTCTTTTCCAGATCAAAGTTATAGTAGCGCTGCGAAGAGGAACCGTGCGCCCCGCCCAAATAACTGCTGGAATTTAACACCACGGTTGCCAAAGGCTGATTGGCATTCAGAATTTTCGGTTTAATCATCAGGCTAATTTGATGACTGGAACCTAAGTCTTTCAGTTCCTTATCTAAAGATAAAAATGTTTCTACATACGGAGTAACCTGTTTTTCCAGTTGCTGTTTTGGAGTTTCAATGGCAACCGAGGCGGCCGGCTCATCTGCCTGAACTGGACTGGAGGCTGCTGACTCTTCCGCACTTACTGCCGGCGGATTGGTCTTCAACGACTTGGCGGAAATATCCAGAGTCTGATCCAGACGTTTTAAAATTTGCTGATCAATAAATTCATCAATAAAAGGCTGGTTACTGGAAAGACGCTCGATGTTCATTTCAGGGCAATTATTCCCCTCACATTCTGGTAGATTTAAAGTTAATTTTTCTACATCCCCAGCCAGTTTTAATACCTCAGCCTGAGCCATAGTCTGTGATTGAGTTACTTTATCCTCTTGAGGTTCAGTATTTTTAGGCTGGCATGCTGTTAGTGCCATTGCTGCTGCAAGAAGACTGAGGCTAAAGATGGTTTTATTTTTAAGCATAATGCGACCTATAACTTAAACTGGTTAAATGAACTTCGACTCAATATCGGTATTTTACGACGTCTGATTAAAACATATGCTGATAAGCCTCAGCTTTCAATATCTGTTGCGTTTGTTCTTTGCTTAAATAAATATCCAGCTGATTGCCATCTTGTACAGTTTCATGGGTACGATAATGCAAACCTATACCCTCTTGATCAAAGAACCAGTCTGCCTGTCCCCAATACAATTTTTTGGGTGCCTGCTGTTTGACTTCAGCCTTTTGCTCTTGTAACCACTTTTGATACGCTTGTTGCACAATGTCATTCATAGCCACTTGCTGTTTGGGTTCAAGAATATCCAGCACAGTGACCGTTTTCTGTTTTTTACGATCTGCCACAAAGAAGTAATAACGTTCTTTAATGCTCACGCCTTCCTGTTTTGTATCTACTCCCAACTGCATCAGGACATATTGATTACGCTGATAGGCAATTCGGGTATACATCGACAACTCATAGGCTTTATTACTGGAAAATTCAGCCTGCCAAGCATCCGATTTTTTTACATAGGCATTGATAGCCTGCTGTAAGCTCATATCCTGTTTAAGCCCAATCTGGTCCTGAATCACCTTCGCCTGACTTTTGGCAATCCATTGATTTAACCAGGCATCTTCGGTATGGACGGTTTGAATAGCCAGATTAATACAATGCTGGGTTTCGCAAAAAGGCAAAGCGATGTTTGCGTCTTGCTCCTGAATGTTTAAGTACGGTAAAACCTCAGCTTTTTCGGTCGCAGCAGCCGATTTTGCAAACTGTTCGTGCGAATCGGATTGTTGTTTTTTAGTATCACAGGCACTCAGTATCAGACCAATCGTAATGATTGATGCAGCCCCTATTTTCCCCTGTATGCCCATCACTCTTTCTTCTCAAATAGCTCATTTATCTTAATGATTCTACATAATAAAACAGCTTCATAAAGAAGCTGTTTTATTTTTACTGCGTTTAATGTTCACGTGTCGCCTTGAACTGAATATCCGGATAACGCTCTTGCATCAACTGCAAGTTCACCCGACTAGGTGCCAGATAAGTTAAATGTCCACCGCCATCGAGGGACAATTGATCATGGGCTTTTTTCTTGAATTCATTGAATTTCTTTTCATCATCGCAAGAAACCCAACGTACGGTATTAATATTTACCGGCTCATACACACAGTCCACCTTATATTCTTCTTTCAGACGATAAGCTACTACATCAAACTGCAAGACACCGACTGCGCCCACAATCAAATCATTATTGATTTGTGGCATAAACACCTGAGTTGCCCCTTCTTCGGAAAGCTCTTTTAGACCTTTTTGCAGCTGCTTCGACTTCAAAGGATCTTTTAAACGCACACGACGGAACATTTCAGGTGCGAAATGTGGAATACCGGTGAAGCGTAAATTTTCACCTGAAGTAAAGGTATCGCCGATCTGAATAGTTCCATGGTTGTGTAAACCAATGATATCCCCAGGCCATGCCTCTTCCAGCTGTTCACGCTCCCCGGCCAAGAAGGTCAATGCATCACTGATCCGTACATCTTTACCCAGACGGACGTGATTCATTTTCAAGCCTTTTTCATAGCGTCCTGAACAGATCCGCATGAAGGCAATACGGTCACGGTGTTTCGGGTCCATATTGGCCTGAATTTTAAATACAAATCCACTAAAGCCTTCTTCAGTCGCTTCTACAACTCGCTCATGGGTAGGATGGGCCTTAGGTGGCGGTGCCCATTGAATAAAAGTATTCAATACATGGTCTACCGCGAAATTACCCAATGCTGTACCAAAAAGCACGGGGGTTTGTCGGCCAGCCAAAAACTCCTCATGGTCTAATGGATCATTGGCCATTTGCACCAGCTCCAAGGACTCTTCAAAGGCCGCAAAGGCAAGCTTACCCACTTTTTCACGCAAATCGGCATGGTCATAACCATCACGGATTTCAATATCGGTAATGGTCGAGCCAAAACCGGCCTTGTAAACATAAAATTTATCTTCAAGGATGTTATACACCCCGGCAAAATCACGCCCTGTGCCCATTGGCCAGGTAATCGGCACACAGCGAATTTTCAGGACGCTTTCAATTTCATCCAGTAACTCTAAGGGTTCACGGATTTCACGGTCCATTTTGTTGACGAACGAAATGATTGGCGTGTCGCGCATACGACACACTTCCATCAATTTAATGGTTCGTTCTTCGACTCCTTTTGCCCCATCAATTACCATCAATGCCGAGTCAACTGCCGTTAAGGTACGATAGGTATCTTCCGAGAAATCTTCGTGTCCCGGTGTATCCAGCAGATTAATTACATGATTTTTATAAGGGAACTGCATCACAGAAGTGGTAATGGAAATACCGCGTTCTTTTTCCATTTCCATCCAGTCAGACGTTGCACCGCGATCTGACTTACGGCTTTTTACCATCCCGGCAACTTGAATCGCCTTACCCCATAACAGCAGCTTTTCCGTCATGGTGGTTTTACCCGCATCGGGGTGGGAAATAATCGCGAAGGTTCTGCGGGCCGCGACTTCTTTAGCGAGTTGATCTTTAAACATAGGGAATCTTCAATATGTACACAGTTTTGCACACACTTATAATGCGTGCCCAGACCGTGAAGTAATAACTTAAAATTGGCGTAATTATATATGAATGCTTAACCCGCATCCATGACTCAAACCAAGTTGAGTGAAATAGACATTTATTCAGGCGCATAAACTTTGGAGATAAGACGTTTAGGCTCTATTTAAAGTCGCTAAGATTCGTAAATTAAAGTAGAAAATGATGCAGGATTTTATCTACTGAATTTCCATCATCTTGAGATATTTTTTATATAGTCTTCTGATCTATGAGTTCTCACTAAAATTCAGTGATCCCGCTTGATCAAGCTAAAAGCCCCCTTACCAATCGCTTCAAAAAAGCTAAAGGAACGCCCTGCCTCAGCACAACGCTCCTTTTAGATAATTAACTGCAAATAGTGTCGAGTTTGAACATTAACCGCTAATAATCTGGCTATGAATTAAATTGTGTAAATCTGATGCAGACTTACTGTCAAGGATTAACAAATCTGCCCAATCAGGTACTATGCCGCCATTTACAGTAGCATCATCAGGATCGATTTTTAGCACCGCCTTGCCATTTTCATCACCGTCAGTTTTACTGTATTCAGCAAGATTGGATTAATCCGCAAATCAAGTATTGAAGAAATCAGCGTCACCTTCAACTTGATCATTGGCTGCATCATCAGCCACCCCATTAGCCAGCCTGCGCGATGGCGCTAATTAGCCGAATCCTCCGGCTTTCCTGGCTGCTGTTTTGTGCTGTAATGGATTCTCTTATTTACATCATGAACTATTTTTTGATTATGGTGTAAAATTCACTGGGAATGCGACTGACCCATTCATCAATATAGCTTTACACAGATTTGTGCGAGTTGCGAAAGATAGATTAAAGGCATGATGTTTAAATGACGATTCACTCCAATATTGAAAACACTCCATCTCCACGAATCAGTGTAGCCCCGATGATGGATTGGACCACCAAAGATTACCGTTTCTTTGCGCGTCTGTTTAATCCAAATGTCATTCTATACACAGAAATGGTCACTACAGGTGCCATCATTCATGGAGATAGCAAACGCCATCTGGATTTTAATCAGGAAGAACATCCGATCATATTACAACTGGGTGGCTCTAACCCTAAAGATTTGGCCACCTGTACCAAAATGGCACAGGATTGGGGCTATAACGAAGTCAACCTGAATGTCGGCTGCCCAAGTGACCGGGTACAGAATAATAAAATTGGTGCTTGTTTAATGGCAGAGCCTGATCTGGTGGCTGAATGTATTGATGCAATGCGTAATGCTGTTGAGATGCCCGTGAGTGTCAAACACCGCATTGGTATTGATCATATGCAGTCTTATGAAGAAATGCTGCATTTTGTTGATACCGTGGCGAAAACTGGTTGTAACAACTTTATTGTGCATGCACGGATTGCTTTGTTACAAGGACTTTCTCCCAAAGAAAACCGCGAAGTGCCTCCGCTGCGTTATGAAGATGTCTACCGTCTGAAGCAGGACCGTCCGAACCTCACCATCGAAATCAATGGCGGCATTAAAACCTACGCCGAAACACTTGAACACCTCAAGCATGTGGATGGGGTCATGATTGGCCGCGAAGCCTACCATAATCCTTATCTGCTGGCTGAACTTGGCCAATTGTGGAATCTGGAAGCGCCAGATCGTTTTGACATCATGCAAGAGATGTTGCCTTATATTGCCCGGCGTATGGCTGAAGGCGCACCTTTATCGATTATTAGCCGTCATATTCTAGGCTTGTTCCAGAACTTGCCAGGTGCACGTAAATGGCGTCAGGCATTAAGCGGCGGCAATGCCAAAACCCTCAAAGATGTAGAAACGGCGCTGGTGAATATTCAGGAAGCAATGCAGCGTACTGAACACTATGTACGAGCGCATCAGGTCGAAGCCTAAAAATACAAAGCACCGACCCCCGGTGCTTTTTTAGCATCCAGCAAACTATTGGCTATAAGCGGTGATATTGCCTACCGGAATCGGCTCTACATTATCAGAGGCCGAATGTAATACCGGTTCTACCGCCGGATAAGAGTTTGCCACCGATTCAAGAGTAGTCGCTTCATTAACAGGCTCTAGGGACGCCGCGAGCTGTGCCAGTTCCTGATCCAGTTGCTGACGATATTTTTCAATCTCAATCTCATCAATAAAAGTAAAAGCATCTTTTTCAATGGACCAGTTGTAGCCTCCACCAGCCTTGGCAATCTGCACCTCGATCGGATACTCATGCCCCTGATAGCTCAACTGTGAAATGGCCTGAAAGCCATTGCCGGTACGCTGGACAATTTTCACCTGCAGCACTTTTAAATGATAATCCTGATAATCGGGATTGGCATTAAATTCACGCTGCATTTGTCCCTGAATATTTCGGGCCAGTTCCTCAGTCGATATAAAATAGCTGCATCCTGCCAGACAGGCGATCATAAATCCCATCATGATTTTTTTCATATCGCCCTCTTTGTGATTCCTTCCAACTGCATTTTATCTGTGTCACACTTTTTATCTTCAGATTATTCTGTGATCTATTCTATACTTTTGCTGCGCCACGGATATATCCATCCTTGGTCTATAACCTCAAGTTATAGTTAATCTATTTAACTTAAATTACGCCATTTTTAAAGTTAAACCTATGCTAAAAATTTACATAAAAAATCCCTGATCAACTCAGGGATGTTTAGCAGACGAAGTGTTAATCGATCCTATGAATATGCTATTAAAAATCTTCTTCTACAGCAGGATTATGATGTAAGGCAGTATGAATCGCCTCTACCAGCTGTTGTGCGATTTCCTGTTTGGAAGCTTTGTCCAGATCACGCTTGTCCAGATGATAGTGCTCGGCAAAAAACACGGTCATGGCATTTTCATCTGAAGCAAAACCGATATCTGCGCGTGAAACATCATTACAGGCAATCATATCCAGCTTTTTCGCAACCAGTTTCCCCGCGGCATATTCTTCAATATTACGGGTTTCTGCGGCAAAACCGACCATAAATGGGCGCTTTTCCTGCTGGGCAATCGTAGCCACAATATCCGGGTTTTTCACCAGTGCGACATTCAGCTCATCACCGGCTTTTTTGATTTTATGCTCAGCCACCTGCGCAACACGATAATCAGCCACTGCTGCAGTCGCAATAAAAATATCACAGCCCTGCTCTAGCATCTGCATACTCTCATTCAGCATTTGCACCGCAGAGGAAACATTTTTACGTTTAACCCCATTCGGTGTATCCAGGCTGACAGGACCTGCGATCAAGGTCACGTTTGCTCCTGCTGCATAACAGGCTGCGGCCAGTGCAAAGCCCATTTTTCCGGTACTGTGGTTAGAAATATAACGTACCGGATCAATCGCTTCACGTGTCGGGCCAGCAGTAATCGTGACCTGTTTACCGGCCAGCATGCCAAATTTTTCTGCAATTGTACGCTGGGCCTTGTGAAAGTATTCGGTGACCTGTCGAGCCAGCTCTTCCGGTTCCGGCATACGGCCAAGGCCGACATCCCCACAGGCCTGTGAGCCTGCATCCGGCATGATCACATGCACGCCATCCTCAATCAACGTCGCCAGATTACGCTGCGTCGCTTTGGCGGCCCACATCTGCTGGTTCATGGCAGGCGCCACCCAAACAGGGGCATTCGTTGCCAGATATAAGGTACTCAACAGGTCATCAGCCAGACCTGCAGCGAATTTTGCCAGAGTGTCGCAACTGGCCGGTGCAACCAGTAACAGGTCAGCCCAGCGGGCCAGCTCGATATGCCCCATGCCGGCTTCTGCTTCAGGATCCAGCAGTTCAGTATGCACAGGATTGCCCGACAACGCCTGAAAAGTTAAAGGTGTAATAAAAGCTTGTGCCCCCCGGGTCATGACAACCCGCACATTAAAACCGGCATCTTTCAGACGGCGAACCAGAATGGCACTTTTATAGGCAGCAATACCGCCAGTGACTGCTAAAATGATATTTTTATGAGAAATTACACTTAGATCAAAGCTCACGAACAGCTTTCCTTTCTGTTGCAGTGGGGCTCACAATAGCATTAAATAATCACATTCCCAAGAGATGCGCTTGGGGGAAAACCAATAATTCATAATAAATAAGTCTAATCATCATGCAATTTTCTATAAAAAACTGGCCAGAACAGGAACGGCCACGCGAACGTTTAATTCAATATGGGGCAGAAAGTTTATCCGATGCTGAACTGCTGGCTATTTTTCTCCGTTCAGGTTCACAGCAGCATTCAGCGGTCGAACTGGCACGTGTATTGATTCAGCATTTCGGGCATTTAACCGCCCTGCTGGATGCCCCTTTACAGGAGGTCAGCCAGTTTCATGGAATAGGTATCAGCAAATACACCCAACTAATAGCGGTCAAGGAATTGGGACGGCGTTATATTGCTGAGCATCTTAAACAGGATGCACTCGAACTCAGCAACTCCAAACGGCTAAGAGATTATTTACGTTTTGAATTGCTGAGAGAAAGCCAGGAGGTATTTGCCGTGCTGTGTCTGGATGCCGGCTTGAGAAAAATCAGTTTTAAAAAACTGTTTTATGGCTCCATTAATGCATGTGATATTTCCATTAATCAACTGCTACGCTATGCCATTACCCAGCAGGCAACCTCAATTGTTATTGCTCATAATCATCCCTTGGGCAGAGCCTATCCGTCTCAGGCAGATCTCGACTTAACCCGACAGATTCAGCAGGCCTGTCAACTGGTTGACATTCATTTGATTGATCATTGTATTATTGCACTCGAGGGCTGTTTCTCCTTTGCTGAGCAGCACCTCATCAAACCTGAAAGAACACCCTGAATAGCACTTGACAAAGCAGGCACAAGTTCCGAAGATCATGAAAAAAACTGTGATGATTCCAATAAATGATCGTACGTGACCAGCCCAGCCTGTTTAAACTGCTATTTTCCTGGCGGGGGACAATTTTACCGAAGGTTCTGCCCCCTTTAGGTGTGGTCATGCTGATCTCGGCCATTGTCGGCGGATTGGCGCATATTGGTTATCTTAATTTTCCAGAATTACCGCTGAGCGGCTTTACCGTGATCGGGGTCGTGCTCTCTATTTTTCTTGGTTTCAAAAACTCGGCCTGTTATGACCGCTGGTGGGAAGCACGCAAACTCTGGGGCATTCTGATTGCCAACGCTCGGCACTTTGACCGCGACTGCCGAATGCTGTCGCAAGGCCGCCGTGAAAGGGTGATTCAGCATGTGATTGTTTTTGCCAATGTCCTGCGAGATCGCCTGCGCCACCAAACAGCGAACCCGACCGAACTGGTTGAAACCAGTGGCATGAGCCAGCAGGCCATTACCCAGCTGTATCAGCAAGCCAATGCCCCGCAGTATACGCTGAGCCTGATTCAATGGGAGCTGATGCAGGCACTCAAAGAAGGTGAAATTTCTGACGTGATTTATATGCAGATGAATGATCATGTGGCCGAGCTTAGTATTGTACAAACCGGCTGTGACCGGATTGCAACGACACCTTTGCCTTTTGCCTATTCGGTTCTGCTCAACCGTACCGTCTATTTTTTCTGTTTTATTTTACCCTTTAGTCTGGGTTCAACCCTCGGCTTGCTGACCCCCTTGCTGGTGGGAATTCTGGCTTATACCTTTTTAGGTCTGGATGCCTTAAGTTCAGAAATTGAGGAGCCTTTTGGCACACAGAGTAATGACCTGCCCTTGGACTCTATGGTGCGTACGATTGAAATTGAACTGCTAGGAACTTTGGGTAAACCGACGCCACCACCAATTAAAGCTCAAGATCATAATTTGCTTTAATGTCTTTCCTGGTGTTTTCTCTACTCTTGCACCCTCTCTGACTCGCGGAACAGCTAGAAATTGAGGCAATAACTAAACAAAACTCTCCCAGATCCCGACCTGCCCTGGTTTTAAACTCGGCACATTCCCCAGTTTAATCCAGGGCATATGGTCACCGTGAAAATCACTACCTATTGATACTTTGAGCCCATGCTCTGCAATCATTCGGTCTACCATCTGCCGGGTTGAAGCTGGGTCAATTGCGGGCGGTAGCTCTACGGCATCACCACCAAACTTGGCAAAGATTTCGATCAGGTAACGGATATTGGTCGCAGATAAATCATATTTGGTCGGATGTGCCAGCACCGCAAAACCGCCGCTTTCATGAATCACCTGAATGGTGTCTTCAAGATTCAGGCCATCAAATTTGACATAGGCTTTTTTGCCTTCCTTGATATATTTATCAAAGGCCTGTTGCGGGCGGGTCACAATCCCCTTCTCTACCAGCGTTTTGGCAATATGTGTCCGTGTTACCCGATCCGGAACTTGGTCCACTTTGGCAAGCACATCTGCATAAATATCCTGACCAATTAAAGGAATCAGCAGATCGCAAATCTGTTTAGAGCGTTCAGCCCGGATTTTCTTTTGTTGATTGAGCGCTTTTTGTAAAGGGGCCAGATCCTGCATGTTTAACCCAACAATATGCACACCATAATTTTTCTTGGTTGCAGGACGTGACCACTGGCTGGAGATTTCAACTCCAGAAACAATCTTAATCTCATGATTTTTAGCGGCTTCTTGAGCCAGCGTCAAACCATCTATGGTGTCATGATCGGTCAGGGCCAAAGTATGGATGAAATTGCCCGCCGCAGCGTCAACCAATTGCTGTGGACTAAAAGTCCCATCAGAAATATTACTATGTGTATGTAAATCTACGCCGTGCATCTCTATACTATAGACATTTATTTGATCAGATTTAGATACTCTAACATGAAAGCACTTTTAGACTTTGTGCCACTCATTATTTTCTTTTATTTATATAAAACTGTAGATCCAAAAGACACTGACCATCAACTGCTACAACTGATCGGTTCTGCTGGAGGTGTCGACAATAATAATATTCTTGTTGCGACCACAGGCCTGATCATCTCTATGCTGGTCGTCTACGGTGCCTTATTCGTCATGCAGAAATTCCGTCTGGACAAGCAGCAATGGATTGTACTGTTTATGACGGTAATTTTTGGTGGCATTACCCTGATCCTGAGCGATGATTTCTATATCCGGCTAAAAGCCGTTTTGCTGAATCTGGTCTTTGCCGGGGTGTTTTTCTTGTCGCCATGGTTTAGCAAAGATAAAAAGCCATTAATCCAGCGCCTGTTTGGTCCTGTCTTCAATTTAACCGATAAAGGCTGGGTCAAACTCAACTATGCCTGGGTAGGGATGTTTGTCTTGATGTCATTTTTGCATACCTTTTTCGCCTACTTATGGATGGATGGAAAATATTGGGGCGAATTTACCGCATTTGGTGACATGATCGTGATGTTTTCCTTTATCATTATTCAGTTTATTGTATTGCGTAAATACTTTAAAACCGCTGAATAAGTCCAACTACAAACCAAGAGAGCCAGCATGCCGTTATTTGTTGTGAGCTGCACCGATCAAGAAGGTACAGTTGAAAAACGCCTCGCAATTCGTCCCCAGCACCTTGCCCGTTTACAAAAACTCGATGACGAAGGCCGTCTGATTGTGGCAGGTGCCATGCCTAAAGACCCGGCCAATCCTCAAGCGGGCTTTTATGGCAGTACCATTATTGTCGACTTCGATAATCGTGAAGCACTGGATGCCTGGTTACAGGATGAGCCTTTCCTGAAAGAAGGGGTCTACGCACACATTGACGTCAAGCCATTTAATAAAGCATTTCCTCAAGGATAAGGTTCATGCGTGTTGTTACTGCCAGTATGCTTGGCCTATATTTTATGATTGCTCCGGTGTGGGCGGTTGAGGTTTTACCTGCACCCGCCATTCAGGACCATCAGACAGTAGCAGCGCCAGAGACAGCGGTCCAAACCCAGTCCACTGCAAAGCCTGTAATTCTCCCGGCTGTAGCCACTTCTGCCCAGACCAGTCCAGCCGCTGAAAATAGGCCTTTAACTGCAGAGGAAATTGCCCGCAATAAGGTTCAGCAAGAAGCCAGGGTCAAAGCCTTGGTCAAAGATCAGGCCACCCGTTTACAACAGCTGGAAGAAGCCAATCTTGAAGCCTTGGCCCAGAATCAGGAATTACAGTTAAAGAACGATAATCTTGGTGTTCAGGTTCAGGTCTTACAAAGCGAACGTAGTGCCCAGATGTTCCTGTATGGTGCTGCAACGCTGGCTGTCGGCGTACTACTGGGCTTCCTGATTGCCAGCTATGTTTATACCAAACGTCGCCGGCAATGGTAAGCTACCACTCTCTTTGACATAGTAAAGGTTGTGCCCGTTTTGTCTCATGCAATTCAAACCGCCGATCTGGATTGGCAACTGGTCGATGGCATTGATGTGCCTGTCTCCAAGCAGTTTGGTGATGTGTATTTTTCTAAAGATAATGGCTTATTAGAAACGCGGCATGTGTTTTTAAATGGCAATGACCTCACCACTCGCCTGACAGAACTCAAAGCTTTTGAATATTTTTGTGTAGGCGAAACAGGATTTGGTACAGGTCTCAATATTCTGGCACTGTGGCAGCTCTGGCAACAGCTTCGACCTGATAATCAGAGTCATCTGCATGCCATTTCAGTCGAGAAATTCCCTCTGTCCAAACCGGATCTGATCCGGGCTTTACATGTCTGGCCTGAACTCAAACCACTGGCGGATCAACTAATTGCCCAATATCCGATGCCTCTGGCGGGCTGTCATCGCCTGAGCTTTCCTGAGGAGCGGTTTAGTCTGGATCTTTGGCTGGGAGATGCACATGAAGTCTTTCCTGTCATCGAAAAAACCGCGCCGGTAAATGCCTGGTTTCTGGATGGTTTTGCGCCCTCCTGCAATCCGGATATGTGGGAAGAAAACGTTTTAAAGCATATTGTGCGCCTATCAGAGACAGGAACCACCTTTGCATCTTTTAGTGTGGCAGGCGTATTAAAGCGCGGCTTAAAAAATCACGGTATTTCTATTTCCCGTCCCCGCGGCTTTGGCCATAAACGTGAAATGCTAAAAGCCATCTGGAAACCTGCTGAAAAGAATGACAGTCCGTCAGAGTCGGATATTGCTCAAAAAAAAACTGAATCAAAACCTGAGTTAAATACCCAGCCCCGCCAGATTGCCGTAATTGGCGCCGGAATTGCAGGCTTGAGTGCGGCATGGGCATTCGCTCAGCGCGGTCATCAAGTCTCAATTTACGACCAGTCAGCGCCACTTGCAGGAGGATCAGGCAATCCTCTGGCCTTACTAAACCCCAAACTCGGTCCAATTGAACAAAGCAGCGCACACCTGATGACGCTGGCATGGCAATATGCCCTCAATCATTATCAGAGCTTTAAAGCTTTTCGCCCGATTCAGGTCAGCCAGCTGGCTTTGAAAAAGCCTGAGCAACTGCTCAGTTTGGCAGATGAATATCCAGCAGGCATTCTGGCCCTGCAAGCGGTGGAATCTCAAGAGCTACACAGCGAATATCCTAGTTTAAAACTTCTGGCAGCTGGTGCTGTTTCGCCGCACCAGCTACAGGAGGAAATTCTGCAACATCCTAATATTCATTATGCACAGGCCAAAATCAGCCGCATTGAAACAGCCACCAAAACTCAGCTGTTTACAGATCAGCAGTTCCTCGGGGAGTTTGATCATGTAATTGTCTGTACGGCGCGAGAAAGCCAGCAGTTCTTCACAGATTATCCGGTACTCAAACCGATTCGAGGCCAAGTCAGCTGGGTAAATAACCAGAACCAGCCCTTAAACCTAAAAACCGCCTATAGTTATGGCGGCTACTGTATGCAGCTGAATCATGAACAACTGCTGCTTGGAGCTTCTTTTCATCCAAATCGCGAAGACACAGACGTACTGACAGAAGATCATGTGCATAACTATAAACTTATCCACAGTGTCTTCCCCGAATATGCCCAATCACTGCCAGCCGCTGAGACCTGGCAAGGCCGTGCCTCGGTACGGGCACAAAGTCAGGATTATTTTCCGCTACTGGGTCAAATGCATACCGGAGAAGAAATTTACAGTTTCGCGGGACTGGGTTCCAAGGGTTTTCTGTTTGCGCCATTATGCAGTGAAATTCTGGCAGCCCAGATCCTCGGAGAGGCGTGTCCTGCTCCGTCTGATCTCGTCAAAAAACTCAGCGTGACGCGTTTTCAGAAAAAAGTGAAAGCTAAAAAACCATATTTCAAGCCGCAAATATAGAATCCTGTTTTAAAGGGCTCTCCCCTCCCCTATGGGAGAGGGCTAGAGTGAGGATCTTATTTTATTGTGAAGATATTTCACCTCTCCCTGCTCCTTTCTAAAAGGAGACGGAAAATATTACCCCCATTAAAAAAGCGCCTGACGGCGCTTTTTTGACAAAGTCAATCATGCACTCTGTTCTAAGGGCATACCTGCTTCACGAGCAGCACGGGTTCCCCCCATCAGAATGACATATTCACGTGAATTGTCGAAAGCTTCTAACTTCTCAGCTGCACGTGGTGCTTTGCTTCCACCGCCACATAAAATATAAATTGGTTGATCCGCCGACACCTGAGTCAGGCTGTCTGCTGAAAGATCGTTAATGGGCTGATTCACTGCCCCTTTCACGTGTGCTTCAGCATAAGCACTTGCATCGCGTACATCCCAGATTACGGCATTTTCTGGGAACTCAAATGTTGTAATTTCTTGTTTACGGATCATTGCGCACTCCTTTGATATAAACAACACTTGGCAAATGAAGAAAACATCCCTAGCATCTCAGATATTCTTTCCATTTGTAAAGGTCTAAACCATGCCTTCTTTCGATATTGTTTCAGAATTAGAAATTTTTGAAGTAAATCATGCAGTTCAAAACACTCAAAAAGAAATCGGAACACGTTTTGATTTCCGTGGACAGGAGGTTTCAATTGAACTGAATGAAAAAAACAAGGAAATCAAAATTATCACTGAGAGTGATTTCCAATGTGAGCAAGTGTATACCATGCTGGAAAACCACTTCTATAAGCGTAAAGTCGACATTCAGGCGCTTGATCCGCAAAAAATGACAGCTTCTGGTAAAAATGTGATTCAGGTCATCAAGCTTAAAGATGGTCTTGACTCTGATACTGCGAAAAAAATTAATAAAGCCATTAAAGAAAGTGGCATTAAAGTGCAATCTTCAATTCAGGGTGACAAGATTCGTGTGACCGACAAGAAACGCGATACCTTGCAACAATTGATGGCATTCCTGAAGGAACAGCAATTCGGTTTGCCTTTACAGTTCAACAACTTTAAGGATTAAGACAGCGTCCTGTCTGGCTGAGGAAATTATGGCACATCGCAATCGACTGACGAAACTGGTTCAAGCCACATCAAGACTACCTCAAGGTATTCGAACCACCTTACTGAGTAAAACTTTTGGCCGGATGGTGCCCATGGTGGGGTCGGCCAAAATCCGCTATCAGCACATCAGTGCGTCCAAGGTGGTCGTGAGCATCGCCAATCATAAAGCCATGCAGAACCATATTGGTCAGCTCCATGCCTGTGCCATGGCCTTGCTGGCAGAAACTGCAACTGGTTTTGTCACGGCGATGAACGTTCCGGATAGTGCCATCGTGCTCATCAAAAGCCTAAAAGTGGATTATAAGCGGCCCAGCAAAGGCGCCATGACCGCAGTGGCTACCCTAACTGCTGAACAGCAGCAATTGATGCAAAATTCAGACAGAGGGGAAACGCTGGTTCGGGTCATCATCACCGATGAGTCTGGTGAGGAACCGATTCAATGTGAAATGCTTTGGGCCTGGGTGGCCAAGAGCCAGCTGAAGAAAGCCTGATTTCATCGTAAACCAAAAAAATCCCAGACAATGGGCTGGGATTTTTTTACTTTCTATTCAGTTCTGTCGAGATTCTAAAAACTTCTGTTTTGCTTCTTCCGGAATCAGGCGTTTATTGCCTTTGACATCCACTGCGACAAAGGTAAATACCCCTTCTGTCACCCGTACAGGTGGACGCGAATCATCGTGACTATCCCATACCTCAATTTCCATCTGGATAGAGGTATTACCCACCTTTAAAATCTGGGTATAACAGCTAATCACATCACCCACTTTTACTGGAACCAAGAAGGTCATCTGGTTGATTGAAATAGTAGCACAACGACCTTTACTAAAACGCTCGGCATGAATCGCACCGGCTAAGTCCATTTGTGAAACAATCCAGCCACCAAATACATCTCCGCTCCAGTTGGTATCCGCAGGCATTGCAATGGTCTGCAGGGAAAGAATTCCCTCTGGTTTAATATGAGAATCTGACACTTGAACTCCAGGCTTGTGAATTAGGATGAGGCATTTAACTGCTGATCAAGCCATTTTTGTAGCTCGCTTGAGCGTAATGCACCGCTTATTCTAGCAATTTCATCCGTTTTATTCATCAACACCAGCGTCGGAATACTCCGCACATTAAATGCAGCACTTAAACGTGGGTTGGCTTCGGTATCGATTTTGGCAAACACAACATTAGGATATTGCTGGGCAACATTGGCAAAATGCGGTGCCATCATTTTGCAAGGACCACACCAGTCTGCCCATAAGTCAATCAGAATCGGCAGGTCACTATGGGTGACAAACAGACTGAAATTCTGTTCATTCAGTTCAATCGGGGCCAAGGGAACCAGCGCCTGATGACATTGACCACAGGCAGGATTCTCCGTCAGCTTCTCTTCAGGCACACGGTTTTTGGCCTGACATTCTGAGCATACAATGATCATCTAACGCACTCCAATATGTTGATGTAAGAATTCTAATTGGGTCGAAATCGCTTTTTCAAACCATTCTCCATGATAAATATCAAAATGTCGCATATTCCACTCATGATATTGTACAAAAGGAGCAATATTGGTCGCTGTTTCCCTACTGGACTCAATCGGTATCAGACTATCTTGCTGAGCCGCAATAAAAAGCGCAGGCACCGCGATCTTACGCACATCCAGAATAGGACGATAACGGATTAGCTTAAAGAACGCCCGTGCCGGAATATAGCCACTCCAATAATAATCCGGATTTACAATGGAGAGATAGCCCTCATAACTGTCCGGGGTCGGTAGAAAACACAGTCCCTGCCGGTCAACCACGGGTAAAGTTCTGGGTGCCATGCCGACCTTTGCTCCCATATAATCCTGACTGGAAATTTTCAGGGCTTTGGGCATTTGCTGTAAGGGATAAAGTTTGGCACTTTCGGCTCCATCCACAAAAGGTACCTGGACCATCACCGCCTGAATATTTTTTAACTCTGCTGCAAGGGTTAATACATGCCCGCCACTTAGCGCAGTTCCCCACAACACAATACGTTTGGCATCAATAGATTTACGTGTGTGTAAATGGTTAATCATCGTATGCCAATCATCAAGTTGAGCCCGGATTGATACCAGCTCACGTGGACGACCCGTACTTCCTCCCCAATAGCGATAATCAAAGAGTACCACCGCATAACCGGCTTTGGCAAAACGCTGTGCGTATTGGATCAGTTTAAAGTGGCGTAAAGCCGCCAGACCGTGAGCCATGAGGATGACAGCGGGCTTGTCGATCTGTTGAGGACGATAGAAATCTGCAGCAATCACTTCCTGACCGCTTTTGACATACAGTGGTTCGACTGTATAAGCGTACATACGCGCTCCATTGCGTTATTTTATAGTTGTAATCGTTTATAAAGTTTTCAGAACTAGACATCATATTTTCAGCTTAATGCTATCATAAAGCATATCAAGATAAATGCGATAATGGAGTGACATCATGAGCGAAAATGTAGGCTTTGCAGGTCAAATTGGTCCTGAACATATTGATCAGGTGGCGGAAAAAGGTTTTAAATCGATTATTAACAATCGTCCAGACATGGAAGGCGGTCCTGAACAGCCCTCCAGTGTCCAGATTGAGGAAGCAGCGCGTAAGGCGGGTCTGGATTATGTATTTCAGCCTGTGGTCGCGGGCCAGATAAGCGAACTTGATGTACGCACTTTTGCCAATCATTATAATGAGTTGCCAAAACCGATCTTGATGTTCTGCCGTACAGGTAATCGTTCTAATAATTTATATCAACTGGCAAAACAGATGGACTTGCTGGATGACTAAGTCCTTCTGGTACAAAGCTTTACTGCTGATGAGTTTGAGCTGCGCTTCTTTAAGTTTTGCAGCCAGTGACTTAAGTCGCGCTTTGAACTCAAATGTCAGCATAACAGGTCAGATGACATCGGCTAAGTTTGAACAGTTATTAAAAGATGGTTTTAAATCGGTGATTGTTAATCTTCCCGATCAGGAGCCAGGAAATAAGGTAAGTGTGAGCCAGTTACGTTCAATTGCGGAAAGGTCTCAGGTAAGCGTGATCTACCAGCCTGTAGTAAGTGGACAGATTTCCCAGGCCAATATTGAAGAGTTTGCCCGCTATTATAATGAGCTGCCGAAACCGATTTTAATGGTGTGCCGTAGTGGTACACGTTCGGCAGTACTCTTTAATCAGGCAAAATTTCAGGGGTTAATTCATGAATAAGTTATTGCTGATTGTATGCCTCAGTTTGACGTTTGTCGGCTGTAGTTCGATGAACCTGAAGCCCACTGTAGGAGTCAGTGTGGGAACTTCGATTTAATTTTTAAATCTAATTCCCCATAAAAAACAGCGCCGAAGCGCTGTTTTTTTATTTTTAACGAATTATATATTCTTGTTTCGTGATTTGCCCTGTAGGAGCTGTCACAGTAAGAACCAAACTATCCCCTGAGTCACATTCTTTTAAACGATAAGAATAATTCACTTGTGAACTTGAAGCGAAGGTTGAAGGTGTTAACAGATTAAATACCGATGGTACTGTTGCATTACCACTCCACAGCTCAACTGAACAAGACTTTTGATTGTCTTTCGTATTATCTTCTGCCTGAACTGCAACTGTCGTGCCTGTAGGCATCGGAACTGACCGTGCACTATTACCAAATAACTTAAAATTAAAGTTTGATTTGGTATCTGTTACAGTTAAGTCTGCGATGGTTGGAATATCATTACTAAATGAGAATACAAGTTGTTGGCGAATGACAGCTGACAATTCAGTGCTACATGTACCTGAGATATTTGGCTGAATAAATGTACTTGCCGCACATGTATTCCCGACAGCACCACGCTTATAAAGAAACTCACCTCGCGCAGCTTCAAAAATTGTATTTTCATTATCATCACGGAAGAAGTCACCAATGTTACTCGTTAACTCATCTACACCAGCCGTATATACGTTATCTGAATCTTTATCAATATAGGACTTATCGCCTTCAACATAAGCTAATACTGTTACACGGTTATCCGCAGGGCGTGGATTTTGAGTTTGTAAAACAACACTACATTCACCATCAACTGTTGAACAGTTTGGCTCGATGCTACCGCCTTCAGTAACAAAACTCACGACTGTTCCATCAGGAACTTTATTCCCGACACGATCACGCAAACGAGCTACGACGGTCGCTTTATCGCCATCAATATCCCATTGCAATGCATTCTTAGTAACTGACAGACTTAAACCATTCTGGGTAACACGTCCAGTTGCAACTGAAACATCCTTGGTTAATGCTGTGACGCTAGGATCGCTAACTAAAGTCGCTTTCAATTCCACAGGACCTGGTAGACTGCCTGGGAATATATCTATAACAATTTTACCGTCATCATTTGATTTAATAACTTTTTTTACTTTGTTATGTAATGTAATGAAACTCAAATCACGTGGTGCATAAATTAATTCTACCAAAACATCCTGGTTTTTAGCAGGTAAGTTATTTGAATACACGGTGAATTCAACTTTACCCGATGCACTTGAACCACTATTTGCAGCACCTAATTTTACTTCACCCGAACTATATACGAGTGAATTAGCTTTAATCGGATTAATCGTAATATTTTGTGTTGTTGTGGTTGCCCCATTATTCGCAGAAATCGTAATCACTTGCGTACCCGAACACAACTGACCACTTGTTGAAACTCCAGTATATGTCGTTTCAACTAAACCTTGATTTGAACTCACTGTACTATTAGTGAATGTCCCACAATCTGCTTTAAAACTTACTTGAACATTGTTTTGTGCAATATCCGTTAAACTATCAACAGTGCTTAAACTGATTTTAACAGAGCCGCCCGCATCAATACTTAAATGATCAAATGTTAAATTTTCAAATTTGGTTTTAATAGCTTCTACAGAAACATAGGTATCATTCGTATTTGCTGTATTTTCATTCAGCTCTGCATTGGCAGAAATTTTAAAAATACCTGTTTTTGTTTCATCTGTTGGCTTAATACCAATCTTTGCAATACCTTCAGCATTCGATAGAACTGTGGCATTAGAGGTTTCAAATGTAATATTTTCACCTGTAAACGTTACAAGTGCCCCACTGACTGGCCGGCCATTTTGGTCAGTTACTTTTACGCCTGCACTGGCACCAAGGAGCGTTAATACTGTAGTTGCTTGATTATTACTATCTACTAACTCAACATTGGTAATATTCAATTTAGCTACAACCGGTGCTTCTATCCCATTATCAGTATTTGATCCATTACCATTATTTGACCCACTTCCATCATTATAATACCCATCACTACCACCACCGCCACAACCGGCCAATATTAGTGCAAAAGTAAGAGCAGATAATTTAATACCTAATTGTTTATTAATCATTCAAATTCCCCAAGACCCTCTATTATAGGGTTTGCTATCAATCTTTATTTAATTTCGTGTTATGTAATCATAATTATGGTTTTATGTAAATAAAGGTAAGCTAAATGTTTTGTATGCTAGCTTATCAATAATGATTTTAGTAAGAGTAACAAATGTACGATCTCATTATCATTGGCGCTGGAACTGCCGGAATTTCAGCCTATAAAGAAGCCATAAAATATACTCAAAATATCCTGATCATCAATGATGGCCCATGGGACACCACTTGTGCCCGTGTCGGATGTATGCCAAGTAAAGTTCTGATTTTATCTGCCAACCGCATGCATGAAATGCAACAACATGAAGGTTTAGGATTAACTGCACAAGTTAAAATAGACACCTCCCAAGTGATGCCGTATGTACAGCAATTACGAGACCGCTTTACCCGTGCAACCTTAAAAGATGTCGACTCATGGAAAACTGAACATAAGATTTCAGGCCGCGCCGAATTCATTGATGCCCATACGGTTCAAGTCAACAATCAATCTTATCAGGCAAAAAGCTTTATTCTCGCTGTAGGAACAACGCCAAGCATCGATCAAGAATTAAAAGAAAAACTGGACAAGCGGCTTATCACGACAGATGAGGTCTTTGAACTGGGAAAACTGCCAAAATCCTTAGCCGTGATTGGCAGCGGTGTCATTGCCGTCGAGCTTGCTCAAGCTATGCACCGTTTAGGGGTAAACACCCATATTTTTGCACGCAGCCGAAGAATTGGTGCACTCAGCAGCCCTGCTTTGCAAAAGCTCGCACAGGAGGAGCTAAGCAAAGAGTTAAACCTACATTTTGAAACTTTGCCAAGTGATTATCAAAACACTGAAAATGGGGTTGAACTAAGCTATATGGAAAATGGTAGAAATCAAACCTTAATAGTGGACTGTGTAATGGCGGCAACAGGTCGTAAAACACTTCTGAACACATTAAAACTTGAAAATATTCATCCCGATTTTAAAGACTTAAAAAACTTGCCTGTAGACAGTAAAACCAAGCAATTGTCTGATTTACCGATTTATATTGTCGGCGATGCATACACTTCCACCCCCATTCAGCATGAAGCGGCTCATGAAGGCAAACATGCTGCTAAACACTGCCTAAGGGCAAATCCTGATCAAGAGGTCAAAACATTAACGCCTTTAGGTATTGTTTTCTGTTCACCTGAAATGGCGATGCTGGGACAAAATTATAAACAGTTAAAAGATCGCAACATTGAGTTTGTGGCAGGATCTATTGACTTTAGAAAACAGGGACGCGCCATTATAAACGCAAAAAATCAGGGAGCTGCCGAGATTTATGTTGATAAAAGCTCGCGTAAAATACTCGGTGCAGAATTGTTTTGCCATGAAGCTGAACATTTAGCACATTTACTGGCGTGGATGGTAGATGAAGCGCTTACTGTTGATGATTTACTAGATAAGCCTTATTACCATCCAACGATTGTTGAAGGCCTGCGGACTGCTCTAAAGCATGCCCGAAGGCAGCTAGATTCACAATAATAGTTCAGCTATTTTAATTCAACACACGCACTAAACATTTTGTATGTGCAATCAAACGATCCAACCAGCGCTATGCTGCAAGTAACTCCAAATTACCTGCAGCACTAAGTTACTTCAAAGATGCATGCTGTATAAATTGCTCTCGCACAGGTACTCTCAACTCATTAGAGTAATCTTTTAAATTGCTCAAACCCACACAAAAAACCAAAATTCAATTTAATTTCAATTATTTATAATTATCAACATAGTAGTCTAGAATACTTAAATAGTCTAAAGCCACTTGATGGATAGCTGAGTCCGAATCATTAAAGCATAGTTGATCACGATCACTTCGCCACCTACTGATGTAGACCATTTCTTTTCACATGCGCTAATATTGATATTAATCTCATTTTTTAATGCGTTTTAAAGATTCTCAAACATATTGTATCTTGTCAATTCAGCAGCGGTTTGCACCGATGCCATTACAATTAGTTCACTTGATTAGCATATTCTCCTTCTTATTTTTTTCTTTTATAAAAAAGAAATCCCCCTGCTTTTTAGCAGGGGGATTTTGAATAATGAGCTGGCGATGACTTACTCTCACATGGGTAACCCCACAC